>JAHCKV010000087.1 GCA_026125595.1 Burkholderiales bacterium
CTGGCAGTTGCCGGACTCGGTATCGAACATGGTTCGTGAAGCTTCGGGAATAGCACTGAAGGCACAGTCGCAGTTTGCGCGGGTGGCCGGGGCAGAAACGCTGGAGTACCAGCGTGCCGTACTGAATCTGCTGGAGCAGTCGGTGGGGAAATGGCCCGGCGCGGAACTGGCAGTGACCGCAGCGAAGGCGACGCTCCGATCGACGACGGCAGCGATGGAAACGGTGCAGTTGACCGTGCAGCACACAACCGAATTGATGGGGTCGGGTCTGGCGAAGACCCTGGCTCCCAAGCCCGGAACCGCACGATAGCGGACCGGCTGAACGGCTCCTCCCCCTTTATCGCAAGATAAGGGTTCAACCCCGGTAGGCAACTACCGGGGTTTTTTTTTGTGGACCGCGTACGGTGCAGCATGAAGCGTGACTGCATCACTGCATGTGCTGGCCGCCGTTGATCGAGATGTTCGCGCCGCTGACGAACGCGGCTTCATCGGAGGCGAGGTAGATGATCAGCCCGGCGACTTCGTCGGGCTTGCCCAGACGCCCCAGCGGAATCTGCGGCACGATCTTCGTGTCGAGGATGTCCTGCGGAATCGCGGTGACCATCTTGGTGCCGATGTAGCCGGGCGAGATCGTGTTGACCGTGACGCCTTTTTTCGCGACCTCCAGCGCCAGCGCCTTGGTGAAGCCGTGCATGCCGGCCTTCGCGGCGGAATAGTTCGTCTGCCCGAACGCGCCTTTCTGACCGTTGACCGACGACACGTTGATGACGCGGCCCCAGTTGCGTTCGACCATGCCATCCATCACCTGCTTGGTCATGTTGAAGCAGCTGTCGAGGTTGGTGCGGATCACCGCATCCCAGTCGGCCTTCGTCATTTTCTTGAAGGTCATGTCGCGCGTGATGCCTGCGTTGTTGACCAGCACGTCGATCGGACCGACTTCCGCCTCGACCTGGCGGATGGCGGCTTCGCACGAGTCGAAATCACCGACGTCGCAGGCCACGGCGTGAAAGTCGTAACCGCGTTCCTTCATGGCGGCGAGCCATGCGTTCGGATCGCGATTCGACGGTGAATGCGTCACGACGACCCGGTAGCCCGCATCCGCCATCTTGGTGCAGATCGATTCGCCCAATCCTCCCATGCCGCCCGTGACCAGCACGACGCGTTTGCCCATGATCCCGCTCCTCGTTTTGTGGGTGAATATTCTCTATCCCGCTGCATCGCGGGCCCTCCGTTCTGCGGGAGGAATCTCCGTGACGTAGCGTCCCGGGGCCGGCTCTATCGGCCGATACCGACGACTTCCGGGCCGTTTACGCGCCGCACCACTGCGGCCTGCGTGTTGCACGATCCAATGCGCCCAATCGTGCCACCAACTCCCGCCGACGTGTTGCGTTCCGGCGAACCAATCGTCGGCCTCGATCGGCAGATCGCCGCTGGTCCAGTAGCCGCGACGGTTCGCATCCGCCGGGTTGATCACGCCGGCGACGTGTCCGCTCTCACCGAGTACGAAACGGCGCGGGCCGGCGGCAGTGCGGCGCCGGCGTAGGCCGAACGCCAGGGGACGATGTGATCGTCGCGGGCGGCGAGGCATACAGCGGCACCTGTACCCGTCGAAGGTCCAGCGGCACGTCGTCGACCCGCAACGCATTTGCCTGGGTCAACCGGTTCTCCAGATACAGGTTGCGCAGATACCACACGTGTACAGCGGGCCCGGCAGGTTTCGCGCCGTCACCGTTCAATTTTGCGGCAGATCGAACGCCCGTGGCATCTTGCCCAGCAGGTAGTTGTGCTCGACGAAGTGCCAGACGACTCGCGTGCCCGCGAACTGGCGAACGCGTGCGCCAGTCGACTGCCGGGCACGACGCCGCCGGACCAGACGCGCTCGGCCTCGTCGACGCCGGATTCGTCGATGTACACCGCGATGTCGCCCGGGTCCGAAAAATCGACAGCGTCGCGAGCAGCGTCAGGCTCGCGATGCGGGCGCTGTTCCGCGTCGCTTCGACGGCTGCGGCCGTCGCGGACAGCGTGCCACCGACGCAGAAGCCGAGCACGTTCGCATCCGGACTGTCGGCAACGTCGAGGGCGACATCGAGGGCCGCGAAGACGCCGAGCCGCACATAATCGGTCCAGTCGAGGGTGGCCTGGGCCGGACCGATGTTGCGCCATGAGATCAGGAACACCTGATGGCCCTGGGCCACGGCCCAGCGCACGAACGAGTTCTCCGGACGCAGATCCAGGATGTAGAACTTGTTGATGAACGGCGGCACGATCACGAGGGGGCGGCGATACACGCGACCCGTCGTCGGCCGATACTGGATGACCTGGATCAGCGCGTTCTCGAACACGATGTCACCGGCCGTGACGGCGAGATCGCGGCCCACGACGAACGCATCGGGCGCGCTCATCGCGATGCGGCCGGCCGCGAGATCCGAACGCAGGTTCATCAGACCCTGTTCGAGGCTGCGCCCTCCGGTTTCGATGGCGGTCCGCAACGCAGCCGGATTCCACGGCAGCATGAGCGTCGGCGCCGAGGCTTCGATCCATTGCCGCAGCCCGAACGCGACCCGGCGCGCCGCATGACCTTCGAGTCCGAGCGTGCGCGGCACGGCCTGGGCCCAATCCGACCAGACGCGGTATTGCGCGTGCAGCAGCCGGAAATACGGCTCTTCACGCCACGCTGCGTCGCGAAAGCGCGGATCGGATTCCGGTGCAGTCGGCTCGACCGCGGTGCCGTCGATGAACCAGCGCCGCCACAGCGCCAGTTGCCGCGCCTGCAGATCGGCGAGCGCCGCCGACGCACGATCGGGCCGCGCAGCCAGGGCTTCCGGCAGCGCGCGGGCAAGGCCCGGTGGCGCGAACGCCCGCAGCGCCTGCAGGTACGTATCGAGGAATGCCCGGGAGGGTCCGGTAGACTCGGCTGGATTCATCGCAAGGAAACAGGGTCGGCAATCCAATGTACATCGTTGCCATCGGCTGGGGCTATGTCGTGCTGCTGATGGCAGTGGCGGCACCGGGATTCTGGGCCGGTGTGGGTACCGTCGTGTTCGGCGGCGTGCTGCCGCTGGCTCTGGTGCTGTGGTTGTTCGGCGGTCCGCGGCGGCGCCGCGCCGCCGCCCGCCGGGAAGCGAACCGGGACCCGGTGGACGACGACTGAGTCAACCGGCCGCGACCGGCGCCGCCCGTCAACTGGCGATGCGGTCCGGCAGCAGCCGGTCGGCTTCGCGCTTGACGACCGCGTAGCACTCGCATGACAACGCTTCGAGCGCATCGCGGTCCAGCACGGTGATCCGGCCACGGCTGTAGCGGATCGCGCCGCGTCGCTGCAACTTGCCGGCCGCCTCGGTCACGCCTTCGCGGCGCACCCCGAGCATGTTGGCGATCAGTTCCTGCGTGATCACCAGATCGTTGCCGTTCAGGCGGTCCAGACTCAGCAGCAGCCAGCGGCACAGCTGCTGTTCCAGCGAATGGTGACGGTTGCAGACAGCGGTCTGCGCCATCTGCGTGATCAGCGATTGCGTGTAGCGCAGCAGCAGGTGGAGCACCGCGCCGCCACGGTCGAACTCCGCCTTGAGGATCTGCGAGCGCAACCGGAACGTCTCGCCGGCACTTTGCACGACGCCGCGGCTGGGTGTGCTGAGGCCGCCCATGAAGAGCGACACGCCGACGATGCCGTCCCAGCCGACCACGGCGATCTCCGCGGAGGCGCCGCTTTCGAGCATGTGCATCAGCGAGACCAGCGCGGTCGTCGGGAAATGCACATGGGTCAGCTCGGCGCCGGATTCGTACAGCACCGTACCCAGAGGCAATGTCACCGGCTCCAGGTGCGGCGAAAGCCGCTCGAACACGTCGTCGGGCAGTACGCGCAACAGCCGGTTGGCCTTGGGCGACGGCAGGGGGGCGGTCGATGCAGTGGCAGGCATGGCGGGTCCCCGGGGCAATTCCCGAAGCCTACGCCCTGCGAGGCCGATCGCTCCAGCCGGCGCCGCCGTGGTAGTCGCGCGTCAACCGGTCGTGGCGGCCCGCCGTCAGAAGCCGCGTTCGCGCAACGAACGCCGCACCGGATCCGATGGACTGCCGAGCGGCACCGAGGGGCCGTACATCGCCAGTTCCGCCTGATCGAACAGCGCTTCGTAGGTCTGACCCTGGGTCGGGAACGCCGCGGCGCCGATGCTGGCCGCGATGTCCACCGTGTGACGTCCGGCGAAGAACGGCAGGATCAACTGGGCGCGGATGTCGGCACGGACGGTTTCGGCCGTGTCGGGTGCATCGAACTCCGGCAGCAGCACGGCGAAGCGGGCGCCGCCATAGCGGAACACCGCATCGCCGACGCGCGTGCAATCGGTGATGCGCTCCGCCACCTGCCGCAACAGCCGGTCGCCGTCGGCATGGCCCACGCGTTCGTCGATCTCGTTGAAGCCTTCGAGGTCGACCAGCAGCAACGTCAGGCCGCGCTGCTTGCGGACCGCTTCGCGCAGCGCATGGCGGCAGCGGTCGCGCAGCAGACGGCGATTCGGCAGTCCGGTCAACTCGTCGTAGAACGCATAGCGGCGAATGCGCGTCGTGCGCTGTGCGAAGCGGCGCAGCCGCCGTCGCAGCAGCAGGTTGTCCGCGAACAGGCGTTCGACGGTTTGTTCGAGGGCGTCGATGTCGGTATTCAAGGGGTCGTCCGTCATGGTGTGGACAGGGCGCCGGTGCCGGTCGCGACCAGCGCCACGTCGTTCTGGATCGAACGGACACCACCGATCGTGCGGGTGATCGATCCGATCCGTTTGATCTTCGACAGCGAATCCGCGGTGCCGGTGAGCCGGACGTTGCCGCCGACCGTGCTCACCCGCACGATCGCGGTGCCGAGCGTCGGTTCGGTGGACAACGCAGATCGCACGCGGGTCGAGATGACGGTGTCGTCCGTGCGTGTCTGCGGCGGCGGCGCGGTCGCACATCCGGCGAGTTGCGCCGCGACGATGGCAGGCACAGCGATGCGTCGGAGGATGCTCAGCGCGCACGGGCCACGCGGCGACTGGTCGTGAAGCGATCGGGAGAAGGGCATGTCAGCGTGTGGTCGGTCGGCCGTGGTTGGCGCCGGAGCAGCCGGTTTGCGGCCGGTTCGGCGGTCCGCCGCATGGTCCGGCCGCCGATCGCGGCGCGCGTTCGGTCTGCGCCTGTTTTTCATCGCGATGCAGATTCGAGCGTGCGCGGACGAAGGCGTCGACGTGGATCTCTTCGGCGTCGGTGCGGCACGCCGTCCGATCGGGCGCGGGGACCGAACTGCACCGCGCGCGCGCCACGGCGAGATCGGCATCCGCGATCGCGATGTGTGCCCGGGCGGTGGCTTTCGGCGTCCTCTGGAATCGCGCTTCTGCCGCCGCGCTGATCCGCGTGTCGGCCGCCTTCGCTTCGGTCAGGCACAGATGCATCGCATCGTTGTCGAGCACGTCACACTTGAGCCGGGCCGTCCGATACTCGGCGCCGGCGCGCTGCATGGCGGCATCGTATATGCCACGTTCTCCGCCGGCGGCTGCGGACGACAACAGCGTCATCAGCAAGCACCCGATGCCGGCGGCGAGGGGCGCGGGCCGGAATCGCGAGACCGGGCTCATTTTCCTTTCCGGCCGGCTCCATGGCGTCCGAACACCTTGCGTCCGGTAAACGGCGCCGGTGCGGCGATCGGCATCGGAATCCACGGCAGGGCGCGGGCGACTTCGGCATGGGACACCAGTTGAACCGACGCCACTCCGGCCCGCACGGCGCGATACAGGTGGGGCGGATCGACGCGCGCGGTGGCGTCCATCGCGAATTCGGTTGCTTCGACGCGGGCGAACGGCGGTTCGGATTGCCGGGGAAACGCGGAATATTTCAAGGCAGGCTCCTGACGGGCGCCACCGCAATTCCGGGAAGGAACGGGTCGATGCGCCAACGGCAGCGTATCCGCGGCGCGGGACCGTGTCGGTTCGTTACCGCACATTGGCCTGCGGCGGCCGCTTCCGGCCGGACGCCTTTCAGACCACGTGATCGACGATGCGACTGACCACCCAGATGGTCGCGACGCCCAGTCCGATCAGCGCCGTCTGCTGCACGGTCGCGGACAGCTCGGGGCGACGATGCAGGCCGGGGATCAGATCGGCGACGGCGACGTACAGCATGCTCGCGGCGGCGAGGGCCACCAGGGACGGCACCCACTGCATCAGCGGTGACAGTGCCAGCCAGGCGACGATGCCGCCGATCACCATCGCGAACCCGGAGATCAGGTTGTAGAGGATCGCGCGGCGGCGTGTGTAGCCCGAATGCAGCAGGATCAGGAAGTTCGACAGCTCCTGCGGTACTTCGTGCGTGATGATGGCGGCCGCGGTCACGAGGCCCAGTTGCCAGTCGGCCATGAAGGCGGCGGCGATCAGGATGCCGTCGACGAAATTGTGGAACGTGTCGCCGACCAGGATCAGCGCACCGCTGCGGCCGTGGTCGTGTCCATGGTCACGTCCGTGTCCATGCCCATGCCCCTGATCCGGCGCCGGCTGCGGCGGGTCGTGGGCTTCGCAGTCGGTCTCGTGGCAATGGCGCCACAGCACCAGCTTCTCCAGCACGAAGAACAACAGAAGACCGGCCAGTACCGTCGCGGTGGCCGCCTCCACGCTGGATGACCGGGTCAATGCGTACGGCAGGATCTCGAGGAACACCGCGCCGAGCAGCGCGCCGACGGCGAAGCTCACCAGCAGAGGAATCCGGGCGGCCGTGACGCCGAGCGACAACAGCGCGGCGAGCAGGACCGACAGCAGGCCGCCGGCGAGGCAGGCTGCGAGAATCCAGAGAAGGGTGAGCATCCGACGGGCGGGGCGGGGGGGCGGGAGCGAGCCGCGCAGTATAGCGGTCCCGGCTCGTCAATTGCCCCGCAGTTTCATGGCTCGATCCACACGGTTGCAGCCATCCGGCCGGAGACGCGGTCGCGCCGATGGGAAAAGAAACGGGCCGGATCGGCGTGGGTGCACAGTCCGCCGCCGTAGATCGCCGTGACGCCGGCGGCGGTCAACCGGCGGCGCGCCAGCGTGAACAGATCGGCCAGCCATTTGTCATGTCCGATCGGCTGGAATGCGATGGCGGCACCCGCGTCGGTCGCGAGAAATGCCGTCCGGACCTCTGGGCCCACTTCGAATGCGGTCGGGCCGATGGCGGGGCCGAGCCACGTGAGCACCGACGCCGGTGGCGCCGACAATGCCGCCAACGTCGCTTCGAGCACGCCGCCGGCCAGCCCGCGCCAGCCGGCGTGGGCAGCGGCGACCGCATCGCCCTGTCGCGTCGCAAACAGCACCGGCATGCAGTCGGCCATCTGTACCGTGCAGATCACGCCGGCCGTGCGGGCGAAACTCGCGTCGGCTTCGGGGATGCCCGTCACGGTGGCTGCATCGACGACTACGCTGCCATGTACCTGTTGCAGCCACACCGGTTCGGCCGGCAACCGCAGGCGCAGCCGCCGACGGTTCTCTTCGACGGCGGCGGGGTCGTCTCCGACGCGGGTGCCGAGGTTGAGACTGGCATAGCAGCCGGTGCTGACGCCGCCGGCCCGGGTCGTCACGAACGCGCCGATGCCTGCCGGAACCGGCCAATCCGGCACGATGCCGTCAAGCGCCATCCGAGCCACCGTCGACCGGCAAACGTCGCAGCAAGGCCGCGAGATCGGCCGGCACCGGCGATTCCCACGCCATCTCTTCGCCCGACACCGGATGCCGCAGCGCGAGCCGCCACGCGTGCAGCGCCTGCCGCGGAAAGCCGGCCATCGCTGCAGCGAGGGCCGGCGGCAGGCGGGGCGGCCCGTAGACCGGATCGCCCAGCAGCGGGAACCCGACATGGGCCATATGTACGCGGATCTGGTGCGTGCGGCCGGTTTCCAGACGGCATTCGATCTGCGTCCAGCGTTGACCCCGACGCAGCGGCACGTAGTGGGTGACCGCGGGTTTGCCGTGGGCCGTGACGGCCATCCGCGTCCGATGCACCGGGTGCCGGCCGACCGGCGCATCGACCCGGCCGGCGGACACCACCGAACCCGACACTGCGGCCAGGTAGCGGCGCGACACGGTCCGGGCCTGCAGCTGCCGCACCAGATCGGTCTGCGCTTCGAGCGTCTTGGCGACGACCAGCAGGCCGCTCGTGTCCTTGTCGAGTCGGTGCACGATGCCCGCTCGCGGCAGGTTCGTCACCGCCGGGGCGTGGGCCAGCAGCGCGTTGAGCAGCGTGCCCGCCCAGTTGCCGCTGCCGGGGTGCACCACCAGTCCGGCCGGCTTGTCGACGACGAGCAGCGCATCGTCCTCGTGGACCACCTGCAGCGGGATGTCTTCGGGCGCGAACGCGGATGCGGCCGGGTCGGGCTCGGGCACCAGTTGCACCTGTTCGCCACCCCAGACCTTGCGGCGGACTTCGGTGGCAGCGCCGTCCACGGTCACGCGTCCCGACTCGATCCAGTGCTGCAGGCGGCTCCGGGAGTAGGACGGGAACAGTTGGGCGACAACCCGATCGACACGAAGACCCGCGCAGTCGGCGGGGACGGTCGCTTCGAGGGGGGACGGGCTGGTATCATCAGCCCGCTTTCGACCGGCGAACGACATGATCCGAAGTGTAGCGGCATTCCTCCTCATCCTGATGCTCGCGGCGTGCGGCTCGGGCCCCACCAAGGACGAAACCAAGACCTGGGGGCCCGACAAGCTACAGCGAGGCCAAGGCCGAACTCGGCAGCGGCAACACAAGAAGGCCATCGGCCTGCTGAAAGCTCGAATCGCGCTTCCCGTACGGGCGATATGCGCAGCAGGCCCAGCTCGAAGTCGGCTATGCGTACTACAAGGAGCGCGAGCCGGCCTCCGCGATCGCCGCCTGCGAACGGTTCATCAAGCTGTATCCGAACCATGTCAATGTCGATTACGCGTACTACCTGAAAGGCCTGGTCAGCTTCAACGAGGATCTCGGACTGCTGGCGAAGTTCTCGAACCAGGACATGACCGAGCGTGATCCGGCGGCCATGGTCGAATCGTTCCAGGCACTGCGCGAACTCGTGACGCGCTTCCCGGAGAGCACGTACACTCCCGATGCGTTGAAGCGCATGCAGTATCTGGTCAACGCGCTCGCGCGCTTCGAAGTGAAGGTCGCCGAGTACTACCTGCGGCGCAAGGCCTACGTCGCGGCGGTGAACCGCGCCCAGTACGCCATTACCAATTATCCCCAGGCCCCGGCCCTCGAACGGGCCTTCGTCGTGCTGAGTCAGGGCTATGGCGCGATGGGTCTGGAAGAACAGCAGCGCGATGCCGAACGGCTGCTGCAGTTGAACTTCCCCGAGAGTCGGCTGCTGGCCGAGGCCAAGGCGAAGCCCTGGTGGAACATTTTCTAGGGAAGCACCGAACCAGTATCACCTGCGCGACCGTGGCGCTCGGGTTCGAGGGCGAGACTCGTTCGGTGTTTCCCTAGGCGATTGCCCCGATCCCTAGGCGGAAGCGGGGGGCGGGACGGTCGCGAGAACTTCCGGCCCGGCGAGTACCACGCGGTTGCGTCCGCCGCGCTTCGCTTCGTATAGCGCCCGGTCGGCAGCCAGCACCAGTTCCCGCGGTGACTTCAAGCCGGCCATGGTCGCGACGCCGGCGCTGAACGTCACCGTAAAGCGGCCTTTCTCGCTGTCGTGTTCGAGCTTCGCGAAATCGGCGCAGAGCTTGTCGAGCACCGCCAGTGCCGCCGGCCCGTCGGTGTCGGTCAGGATCACCGCGAACTCCTCCCCGCCGTAGCGCCCGACGACGTCGCTCTTGCGCAGGTTTTGCCGCAGGAACCGCGACAGGTTCTTCAGTACGCGATCGCCGACCGGATGGCCGTACTGGTCGTTGACCTGCTTGAAGTGGTCCAGATCGATCATGGCGAAGGCCAGCGCGTGGTACTGGCGGATCGCCCGCAACGCTTCGATTTCCAGGAACTGTTGCAGTCGCGAATGATTGAGCAGGCCCGTGAGGCTGTCCTGCTGCATCAGGCCGGACAGGGTGCGAAAGCGCTCGACGCGCCCGACGACCGTGGCG
>JAHCKV010000088.1 GCA_026125595.1 Burkholderiales bacterium
TCGTGGCGTTGCTCGCGCTCGAAGTCGCGTTCACCGCGCGCCGCAAGGCTCGGCGCGGCAGCGCGGCGGAGAAGTCCGGGCGACTCAAGGCCATGCGCAACTACTGTACGCAGCGGATGGCTCGACGATTCCTGTGGGTCCTGGCCGGCGCGGTGCTCGCGTTGGTGAGCACGCTGGGTCAGACCGCCTATGCCTATCTGCAGTCGTCGCAGATCTCCGGCGTCACGCTGTTCGGCGGCGGCGGGTTGTTGACCGGCGCTTTGGTCTTCATCGTGCGCCATCTGATGACGGTGTTCTCGGCCAAACCCGACTCGTGGCTGGCGCGCGTGCCGCTCACGTGGATCGCGACGGTCGCGGCGGCGGCGCTGTTGCTGGCGATGGGAACGCTGTGGTCGCTCGCCGTGCAGTCGGCCCTGTGGTCCGGCGGTCCGCCGCTGGCGGTGCCGGTGATGAGCACCGAAGACGACGCGAAGCAACGGCGCATCGAATGGAAAGTGCACAACTGCGTGTACGTGAATCCGGCGCGCGGTGAAACCGTCGAGGACGGATGCGGTTCGAGCGGTGTGTCGCTACCGAATTTTCAGGACCAGCGACGTTGCTGGTCCGATCCGGTTCGCTCCGCCACTCACACCTGCCATCCCAGCGTGCTGCAACTGAACTGGTTGTTCGTCTGGCTGGCCCTGGCGCTGGCGGTCGGGCTCGTGATCGGGCGGTTCATGGGTTTCCTGAATCTGTCGACGTTGCATACGCTGTACGCGGCGCGACTGACGCGGGCCTATCTCGGCGCCACCAATCGCGAGCGTTTTCTCGAGAAGCGCCGTGCGGACGGCAGTTGCGTGGTGCGCGCGCGGGCGGTGACCGAACCGCTGCCTTCCGATTCGATTCCGCTCGATCGCTACTACGACGCTCGCGTGAGCGGGCCACTGCATATCGTCAACGTGACGGTCAACAAGACGCGGCCTTCCCACACGACGTTGGTGCAGCGCGACCGGCGCGGCGTCGGCATGGCCATCGTGCCCGATGGCCTCGTCGTGAACCACCGGTTCTGGAAGCTGGCGGGCCATCGCCCCAACGGGCAATGGAGCCCGTGGGCCCGGACGGCCACCGATGCGGAAGATTCCCCGGTGGTGTCCGACGGCGAACGACTCGGTCTTGGTGACTGGATCGCGATCTCCGGCGCGGCGTTCTCCACCGGACTCGGCGAGCGCACGTCCATCGGCCTGTCGCTGCTGACCGGTCTGGTCAACGTGCGGCTCGGCTACTGGTGGGACCCGTCCGTGCGCGCCACCGGCACCACCGCCCGCGACAACGCGGTTCCCTGGTGGTTGCGGTGGTCGAACCGATGGGTGCCGACATACGGTCGGTTGCATCAGGAGCTGTTCGCGGCCTTCGACGGACCGTCGCCGGAGCAGCCGTTGTGGTTCCTGACCGATGGCGGTCACTTCGAGAACACGGCGGTCTACGAACTGATCCGTCGCCGGGTCGGCGTGATCGTCTGCTGCGACGTCGGGGCCGATCCGGACTATGCGTTCGAAGATGTCGGCAATCTGGTGCGCAAGGCCCGCTCCGATTTCGGCGCGGAGATGACGCTGGTGACCGGCGATACGCTGAAGCATGTGGTTCGCGATGACGCACTGCGCAGCCGCTTCGGCGCGCCGGAGGATTTCCGGTGCAAGCCCGACGCGCGCACGGCCTGCGCGTTGATGTTCCGCATCGACTATCCCGATGGCGCGTCGAGCGGCGCCACACGGAAAGATCCGGCGCGCAGCAGTCTGCTGATCGTGCTGAAGCCCACCGCCGTGCAGGGCCTGCCGCTGGATCTTCAGCACTACGCGAGTGCCCATGCGACCTTCCCGCAGCAGACCACCGGCGATCAGTTCTTCGACGAGGCGCAGTGGGAGAGCTATCGCAAGCTCGGCGAATTCGTCGCGTCGATGGTGCTGAACCGCGATGCGCTGGATCTGCACAAGGGCTGGCGCAGCCGGCTGTTCGATCCGGCGGCGACCGGCGCTCCCTGACCGAAGCATTCCCATCGTCCGTTCCAAGAGGAGAGCCATTCATGGCGAAGAGCAACGCGAAGCGTTCCGCCCCGGCCCGTTCCAGTGCCACCGCGAAGCCGGCCGCGGCGGCCCATCGCTTTTCCGGCCGCACGCTCGACGCGCGACCCGACCGTCTCGATTTCCGCGATCTGCCCTATCGCGCGCCGCTGCGTTCGCTGCCGACCCGTTGGCCCAGCGACGAAGCGGTCGCGAAATACATCGCGACCTACACCAAGGCCGGTCTGGTCCTCGACCAGGGAACCGAGGGTGCCTGCACCGGTTTCGGTCTGGCCTGCGTCGCCAACTATCTGCTGTGGATCCGCCATCTGCAAAGCGGCGGCAAGGGCAAGCTCGGCACCGTGAGTCCGCGCATGTTCTATGAGTTGGCGC
This sequence comes from Burkholderiales bacterium, assembly GCA_026125595.1. Lineage (GTDB taxonomy): Bacteria > Pseudomonadota > Gammaproteobacteria > Burkholderiales. The sequence goes on from JAHCKV010000088.1 coordinate 2,430, forward strand.
GCCGCTACGACGAGTGGCCCGGTGAGGACTACGACGGCTCCAGCTGCCGCGGCGCATTGAAGGGATGGCACAAGCACGGCGTCTGCGATTGCACGCTGTGGCCCTATCCGCTCGCGGAAGACGGCACGCCGCAGTTCGTGCAGCCTTTGAAAGACTGGGCGAAGGATGCCGTGACGCGGCCGCTGGGTGTCTACTACCGGATCGACCGCCAGTCGGTCGTCGATCTGCAGGCCGCCATCCACGAGATCGGGGCGGTGTACGTGTCGGCGCAGGTGCATGCCGGCTGGGACCAACTGGTGTCGCCGCGGCCGACCGCCGCGCCGAAACGCATGGCCGATCTCGACGTGATTCCGCCCAAGCCGCAGAACGGTCGCCTGGGCGGACACGCGTTCGCGCTCGTCGGCTACGACGAGCGCGGCTTCGTCGTGCAGAACTCCTGGGGCGAAATCTGGGGCAAGGGCGGCTTCGCGATCCTGCCCTATGACGATTGGGTGCAGCATGCGACCGATGCCTGGGCCTGCGCGCTCGGTGTGCCGATCACCGCGTCGCCGGAACGGCTGCGGGCCACGGCGTTCCGTGTGGCGGGCGGCCAATCGTTGACGACCCTCGATCGGGCGGCGCGCAATCCGCGCAATCCGAACGACGATCCGTGGCCGATCGATCACACGTTCGATCACCAGCCCTACGAGCCGTGGAGCACGGCGACGGCGTACGAGCACACGCTGGTCAGCGGCAACGACGGCCAGTTGCTGGTCAGCGATCTGACCTTCGGCGTCGACAGTCCGCCGGACGACTACGCGCGGCACGTGGTGGTCGATCTTCCGGCGAAGTGGCTGTCGAAGCAGTCCGGCTCGACCGTGAAACTGGCGCTCTATGCGCACGGGGGGCTGAACAGCGAGTCGGCCTCCATCGAACGGATCCGCGTGCTGGCGCCGTATTTCGAAGCCAACGGCATGTACCCGTTGTTCCTCACGTGGAAGACCGGACCGGTCGAAACGCTGCTGTCGATGCTGGATGACCGCTTCGGCGGCCTGCACAAGGAGATCGACGCTCGCGCTGGTGGCGTGTTCGATTGGGCGCGCGAAGCGGCCGACCGTCTTGTGGAATCCAGTGCGCGGCTGCTGCTGCGCGGGATCTGGACCGAGATGCGCGAGAACGCCGCGTATTCGACGCGCGATGGCCATGCGCTCGATCTGGCCGCCAGCCATCTGCTCGATCTGCGCGACGTGTTGGCTCAACAGGGCAAGAAGCTCGAGATCCACCTGGTCGGCCATTCCGCCGGCAGCATTCTGCTGGGCCATCTGCTGAAACGCTGGGCGCAGCCCGACTTGCTGTCGCGGAAACCGACGGTGCGGAGTTGTTCGTTGTATGCGGCTGCCTGCTCGGTGCAGTTCGCGTTGGACACCTACGGTCTCGCGGATCAGCACGGCATCCTGAAGCTGAGCGACCTGCAGATGTCCTATCTGTCGGACGAGAACGAACAGAGCGACGGGCTGCCCGGTCCGAAGGTCGCGATCTACGGCAAGTCGCTGCTGTACCTGGTGTCGCGCGCGCTCGACGATGTTCGCAAGATTCCGCTGCTCGGCATGGAGCGTGCGCTGTTGCCGGCGTTCGCGAAGGACACCGAACAATGGGCCGAGGACCATCTGCCGGCGGTGCGCGAATGGCAGAAGCGCTGGAAGCCGGCGCCGGATTCCGTCGTCGCGAGTCCGTTCGTCACCATCGACAAGCGCGGCACGCAGGCCCAGGCGGTACACGGATCCTTCGACAACGACATCGCGGTGCTGACGCGGACGATTTCCGGCATCGCCGGCCGCAAGCTGGTGGCGCCGATGGAGTGGCTGGACTACTGACGCGGAGATGAACCGCGGCGCCCCGTGGCGCCGCGGCACTCCACGGTGAATCGCGTTCCGGAGATTCGTCGAAGGGGCCGTAACCGCAGGAGTTCGACATCATGGTGTTCCAGGGTACGTCGTCCCGGGATCTGTCGATTCTCGGCATCGTGGGGATCCTCGTGGCGCTCGCCGCGCCCGCCTGGTTGCGCACCGAACGGGTGGAGGCGCCGCGTCCGCCACCGCCGAAGATGGTGTCGCACCAGGTGGCGTGGGATCTCGAACGGATCGATGCGCGGCTGTGGGAGGATCCGTTCGCCGCGTGGGCGCGGCACCGGGCCGCGGAAGCCGCCGCCCGGTCTGCAGCCGCGGCGCCCGGGCGCGAACCCACCATCACCGCCGACGACCTGCGGCACTGGATCCGCGGTGTGACCCGCTACGATCGATTGGCGACGGTGCTGTTCGTGCCGGTGGACGCCGGCCGCCACCCCGAAGCGGCCGAGTCGAGGCGCAGAGTGCGCGTGGCGTTTCAGTCCGCGGTCATCCAGACCCTCGGATCCGTGCTGGACGAAGAGCATGTCGGTGTGATGCGCTTGTCGTTGCGCGGGTCCGCCGAGCTCGGACTGCCGCCGATCGACGTGCCCTTCGATCGCTTCACGACGAGGGATGGGCGGCCGGGATTGGCGCTGTGGCTCGACGAGGACTATTTCTTCGACGAGCCGGAGCCGTCCCGTCCGCCGCGCAACGCCGACCCGCCCGCGCCATTGCAGTCCGGCACGTGGCCGCTGCTGCAGTTGCTCGCGCGATCCCTGACCCGCGCCGAAGGCGATGGGGACAACGCCGCAGCCTGTGCCGTGGACGTCAGTTGTGCCGTCGTCGGGCCGGGTGACTCGGGCCAACTGTTGCGCGCATTGCAGGTGCCGGCGCAGCCCGCCGACCGGCCGGTCTGGGCCACCGTGTACTCACCGGCTTCGACCGTGGCCGAGAAGGAACTGATCGACGCGGCGGCATCGCCGACTCCAGCCTGCGAGGATGCGGCGACGCTCGCATGCCATCTGCGTGCCCGCGGACTGGATTTCGTTCGGCTGATCAGCGAAGACGATGCGGTGGTGTCGCTGCTGAGTGAGGAACTGGACCAGCGACGCCGTGCGATCCACGGTGATGGTGCCGTGCCCTGTCGCATATTGCTGGTGACCGAGGCCGATTCGCTGTATGCCAAGAAGCTGGCGCGCGGACTCGGGGAGATCGGCAACTGCATCGTCGCGCTGCCGGAAGGTCCGACGGCGTACTACGTGTTTCGCGATCTCAACGATCCGTTGGCATTGGCGACGACGGCGGAATTCTCGGATCGCAGTTCCGGCGGCGGAGCCCCGGATGCGACATCCGCGGAGCGCGCCGAGGGCGACCAGCAATTCGACTACGTGCGGCGCCTCGCGGCGCGCATGGATCGCGAAATCGGCGACGAAGCGCTCGATGCCGACCATGTGTTCGCCATCGGCATCTTCGGCAACGACGTCTACGACAAGGTGTCGCTGATCAAGGCGCTGCGGCCGCGCTTCCGTCACGCGCGGTTCTTCACCACCGACCTGGATGCGCGGCTGTGGGATCCGGCCCATCTGCCGCACACGCGCAACCTCATCGTCGCGTCGGCCTACGGGTTGGAGGCGGGCCGCGATCAACGGGTTCCGCCGTTTCGCGGTGTCTACCAACTGGCGTACTACGACGCGTTCCGGATGGCGATCGCCGGTCGGCATCCGGGGGCTCTGCCGGCGCCACGCCGTTTCGAGATCGGCCTGCGCGGGCCGATCGAGCTCGGCGTGCCGCAGTCGTCCCCGGTGCAGCGCGTCGTCGGCAGGTATCTGGAAGCCACAGGCCTGCAAACGGTGGGCGTCTGGTTGATCGGCGCGGTGGCGATCGTGGTCGCGGCGTGCGCGCTGTGGTGGATGCTGATGACGTTCTGGCACTTTGTCGATTGGGGGGCGTGGCGGCGAGGGCGGGACAACGGTCGAATATCGCAGCGTCTGGGTCTGGTGGTGCGGCTGCTGTTGGCTCTGGTGGCCGTCGTGGTGCTGGCGTTGACGGCGGTCGGGCTCCGTCGCAGCTGGGGCGAAAGTCTGGAGGGGTTGGGCGAGCCGCTCGCGCTGCTCGAGGGTGCCTCGTTGTGGGGGCCCTGCATCTTGCGCGTGCTGGCATTGGCGCTCGGCATCGTGTTCACGATCCGCTTTCTGGAACGGGCGCGCTTCTGGGAGCGCAGGCTCGGCAAGCGCTATCGCCTGTACGGGCGGCCGCTGGCGGTGGCGCTGCAAGGGCAGCCGTTCCGTTTCCGCGACTATCTGCCGCTGGGACAGCCGCTGCGCGACGCGCCGGCCGATGCACTGTGGCTCGAGCACGAACGCCGTTCGTGCGGACTGGTGCTGGCGGCGGCCATCGTGGCCGTTCTGGCCTTCGTGATCACGGCCGGCGTGTTCGTGCTGCTGCCGGACCCCAACCTGCCCGCACGCGGTGAGCACATGGCGGCGTTGCAGATGTTCCTGGTTCGTGCCAATGGCGTGGTGCTGTATGCGATGGCGTTCGTCGCGTTCTTCCATCTGCTGTTGACGCGGGCGCTCGTGCAGGCTTTGACGATGCACCACACGACGCTGCATCACCGCGACACGGTGCAGGATCTGTGGCTCGACAGCGGCGGGCAGGGCTCCGTCGGACCGGAAGCCGCGGCGGTGGCGGATGGGCTGCTCGACATTCGGCTGATCCGCGAACACACGGTGCATCTGCAGTGGTTCGTCTACGCGCCGTTGATCGTGGTCACGCTGTTGCTGCTGGCGCGCTGGAAGCAGCTCGAGTATCAGACCTTTCCGTTCGTGCTGGTGCTGGTGTTCGCGGCGATCATCGGCCTCAGCGTCGTGAACGCCGTGCGGCTGCAAGGCGCCGCGACCCGCGCGCGCATTGCCGTTCTCGGTCAGATGCGCCGCGCCGAGCGGAAGCTGCAGGCGATCGCCCGATGGCGGCCGCGCAACGCCCGTGCGGACCAGTCGCGCAGCATCGTCGAGACCTGGTGCGAAGAAGTGGAAGCGGCCCGCGGTGGTGCCTTTCGCCCGATCTGGGAGCAGCCGTTCTTCCGCGCGCTGCTGATTCCGTTCGGCAGCGCGGGCTTGATCGAAGTCGTCGAACTGTTGAAGATCCTGGGCTGAAGCGGGCAGCGGAATCTGCGACCATCGCGGCATGCGCCCGACCGACTATCGCCTCGCCGTCACCGATGCCGAACGCCATCTCGCCGTGGCCGACGCCCGCATGCGTCGCCTGATCGAGCGCCACGGACCCTGCGGGCTCGTGCCCGAATGGAAGCGGTCGCCATACGAGGCGTTGGTGCGCGCGATCATGTATCAGCAAGTGCACGGCAAGGCCGCCGCTGCGATTCACGGGCGCTTTCTCGCGCTGGCACCGGACTCGTCGCATCCGCCGCCGGCTGCGGTACTCGCATTCGAAGACGACGTGCTGCGGGGTGTCGGATTGTCGCGGCAGAAGGCGTCGTACATCCGTGCCATCGCCGAAGCGGCCCATGCCGGCATCGTGCCGCTGCGACGCGGTGCGCTCAGCCGCGCGAGTGACGAGGCGATCATCGAACGCCTGACGCAGGTGCGCGGCGTCGGTCGGTGGACGGTCGAGATGCTGCTGATGTTCACGCTCGGCCGGCTCGACGTGCTGCCGGTCGGCGACTTCGGTGTGCGGTTGGGCTACCAGAGAATCACGCGGCGCACGGCACCGGTGACACCGACAGAAATGGCCGCGGCCGGTGAACGTTGGCGACCCTACCGCAGCGTCGCGGCATGGTATCTGTGGCGCGCCGCGGACGCCTGAACGCCAATCTGCGCGACCGTCGCAACGACGGTCGACGCATCACCCGGGTCGCGTCGGCAACGCGGTGTGCCGTTCACGGCACACCGTACGAACGCTGCCCATCATCGATGACGAAGTCGTAAGGGCCATTCTTCGGCACCGGCCCTCGGCAAATCGAATGGGCATCGAAGCGCGCGAATCGCCGATGAACGATACCGCCAGTCAGCGCGATGATTATTGCGTTGTGTTGCTGTGGCGAGATTCGAACTGAACACGCAGCGCTACGTGCCGGGCGAGAAAACGGAAACGCTCGACGATCGGCGCGCGTGCGATGGGAGCGGGATGATGACGCCGATCGACATGGGGATTGGAGAACGACGGATGCGGGAACTATTCCGTCTTCTTCGCGCGTTCTTCCACCGTAAGTTCGTCGGCCGTTCAACTCTCGATATCAGGTGGCGGCCATGCGCCGAAATCCACAACTCCATAAGTTGATCCCGTTGACGTTCCTGTTGGTGTGTTCGTGGAACGCGAATGCTCAGGAAACATTGAAGACGCCACCCGCCCGCGTGACGGGCATTCTTCCGGACCGACTGGAGTCGGTCCCCGGTTCCTTCGATATCGTCGATCGCAAGGATCTGGAATCGCGGGAACCGGTCTCCATCAAGGAAGCGCTCGACGGCGTCGCGGGCATCAACATCGTCGATGAAGATTCCATGGGACTCGGCCTGAACATCGGCGTGCGCGGTCTCGATCCACGGCGGACGTCGCGGACGTTGCTGCTCGAAGACGGGATGCCGCTGTTCCTCGGACCGTATGGCGACCCGTCGGCGCACTACTCGACGCCGCTCGATCGCGTGCAACGCATCGAGGTCGTCAAGGGTTCCGGTCAGATCCTCTACGGGCCGCAGACGGTCGGCGGGATGATCAACTTCGTCACGCGGCCCGTACCGCGGGACGGTGTGCGAGGCAGTCTGTCGGGCGCCGTCGGCAATCAGGGGTTCCGCAGCGCGTACGCGAACGTCGGTTACGGCAACGAGCGCGCCGGCTTCATGATCGATGCGTTGCAGAAGAAGGGTGACGGTGTGCGCGACAACCACGATTTCGATGTCCGGGATCTGGCGTTGAAGGCCCGCTTCACGCTGACGGATACGCAGGAACTGCTCGGCAAGATTTCGCGCTACGAGGAAGACTCGCACATCTCGGAGACCGGGCTCGGCGCAGTGGAGTACGCGGAGAACAAGTATCAGGCGCCGACCGGCCGGCAGGATCGTTTTCTGCACGAACGCACGGCGGTGCAGCTGCAGCACATCTGGCGCCCGAACGACGGCACCAAGCTCGCGACGCAGCTCTACCACGTGGCGTCCGAGCGCTCGTCGTTCCGGCAGATCAACGAACCGGGTGGCAACAACGGACGATCCGAACTCGAGCGCTGCCCCGGTGGCGTCGACAATGCGAACCTGTCCAACGGCGTGCTCTGCGGCGGACGATGGCGGCCGCGGGAGTTCCAGTACACCGGGTTCGAGCCGCGGCTGGATTTCCAGCACGGTCTGTTCGGTCTGCGCAACGATGCCGTGGTGGGTTTCCGCTACCACGTGGAAGAGCAGACGCGCGAACAGTATCGCGGTGACACGGCGGCGTTCCAGGACGAAGGTTTCGCCAAGTCGAACGTGTTGCCGCGCGAGCGCATCCTGATCGACGTGCAGGCGATGTCGTACTACGCGCAGAACACGTTCCACGTGGGTGACTGGTCCATCAGCCCCGGTGTGCGGATCGAGGACTTGCGCACCGATACGACGGTTTATCGGGCCGATGGCAACGCGGGCTACGCCCATCTGAAGAATGACCGTACCGTCGTGTTGCCGGGGCTCGGCGTGGCATGGAACGGCATCGATTCGACCACGC
>JAHCKV010000089.1 GCA_026125595.1 Burkholderiales bacterium
GGTCCAGCGGATTGGTGACGCCGTAGCGGGCTGCGGTTTCGGGGATCAGCTGCATCAGTCCGCGTGCGCCTTTCGGGGAACGGGCCAGCGGGTCATAGCCGGATTCGGCCGAGATCACCGCGTGGATCAGCGCGGCTTCGACGCCGTGTTCGCGGGACGCGGCCTGGATGTGCTCGTCGAATCGTTGCCGCGATGCCCGGTTGATGCGCCTTGCGCCGCGGTCCTCGACGATCTTGGTGACTTCCGTCGGCTCGCGGTCGAGCTTCAGGTGCAGCCGGCACCGCGGGTCTTCGGGCACGTTGGTGAACAGCGGCGTGCCGTCCGCCTGCATGCACTTGTAGATGTCCGCCGTGGCGGCGCCGCTGAGGGTCAGGCAGCAGACGCCGGCGAGCAGGACCGGGATACGGGACAGGCGTGGCATGGCGGCCGATTCTCGTGACTTTCCAGCGGGTTGGCGATGGCTGCGGGTGGCGTCCACCCAGGCGGTGGGGCGCAGGACAATTCAGACAGCAACATCCCTGCCACGGTGGCCCGAGGAAGTTAACGGCGATCGGGCGCGCGAGTTGAGGGCGGCGGCGTGCCGCGCGCCGGCACGATCACCGATCCGACCGCGGCCAGGATCAGTCCCAGCGCGACGTAGTCCTGCCAATGGGGCTGTTCGCCGAGGATCACCATGCCGCTGATCACCGCCACCACCGGGATCATCAGGCTGCCCAGGGACGAGATGCCCACGGGCGCCAGCTCCACCAGCCGGAACCAGGCCCAGTGGCAGAAGATGAACGCGATGAAGATGTTGTAGAGCAGGCCGATCATCGACGGCAGGCCCACCGGCCGCCAGTGCGGCGGGTCGAACAACAACGCGCCGGCCAGCAGCGGCAATCCGCCGATGATCAGGTTCCAGCCGGTGAACGCGGCGGTCTTCAGGCTGCTCGGGTATTTCTTGATCAGGGTGATGCCGAACGACCACGACATGGCGCCGCCGATGATCAGGGCTGCGCCCAGCGGGGCCGATTGCAGCGACAGCAGTTCGCGGCCGAGCAGCAGCAGCAGGCCGGCCATGCCGAGACTCACGCCGAGGATGCGTCTCGGAGTGAGCTTTTCGCCGAGCAGCCATGCGGACAGCAGGATGGTCCACAGCGGCATCGTGTAGGCGAGGATTGCCGAGCGGCCCGACGGCAACTCGCGCACGCCGTACGTCACCAGCACGTTCCACAACGTGATGTTGAACAGCGACGTGAATCCCATGCGCAGCCATTCGGCGCGCGGCAGTGCGATCGATTGGCGGCTCAGTCGGGCGATCAGCAGCAGACCGCTGCCACCGACCAGTGTGCACAGCGCACGGAAGGTCCAGACGGGCAGATCGCCGAGGGCCATCTTGATCATCGGCCAGTTCATGCCCCAGAACAGACTGAGGGCAGCCAGCAGCAGCCACGTGGAGCGGGGAAGCGTATGGGAGTCGCGCATGAGGCGGCGGATGATACCGGCGTCGCGCGGGCTATGATCCGGCCATGAGGAACATTCTGCGTTTCCTGGCGTTCTGGGCCGTCAACACGCTCGTGTTGTGGATCGCGTCCGAGCTTCTGTCGAGCATTCGCGTCGATCGGTGGCAGACACTGCTGCTCGCCGGTCTGTGCTTCGGCATCGTCAACACGTTTCTGAAGCCGGTGCTGTTCATCCTGACGTTGCCGATCACGGTGCTGACGTTGGGGTTGTTCGTGCTGGTGCTGAACACGCTGATCCTGTTCGTGGTGGCGTGGATCGTCCCGGGCTTCCACGTCGGGTCGTTCTGGCAGACGTTCTTCGCCGCGCTGGTCATCTCGATCCTGAGCTTCGTGCTCAATCTGCTGTTCGGCATCGGGTCCCGCTCGTCCCGTCGATAGCACGGGCGGGCGGTGTACCATCGCCGCACAACACCAACGGAGGAGAGGATCCCATGCGGACCATCGGAATCGTCGCGACCCTTGCATTGCTCAGTGCCGGACACGCTGCCGCGCAAAGCTGGAGCCCGCCATCGCCGGAACAGCGTTGCCCGTCGCAATGGGGGGCAGCCGACGAACGGGGGGCGGCCAATCTGCAGACGCCGGCGCAAGTGCTCAAGGCAGCGCAGCTGGTGCGCACCGGCGAAGTGATCGAACTCGGCCGTGTGCTCGAGACGGGCATTCCGCTGTTTGGTACCCGTCGTTTCGACATGCACACCAAACGCACCGGACCGGCGCTGGGCAGCAACCGGCGGCGCAGCAACGAAGAACTCGTGATCACCGAGATCGGCCAGGTCGGCACGCAGTTCGACATGTTCTCCCACCAGACCATCGACAGCTCGCTGTACAACTGCATCGATTCCGATGCGGTCGGCACGCGCAACGGCTTCACCAAACTCGGTGTCGAGAAGATCGGCACGCTGTTCACGCGCGGCGTGCTGATCGACGTGGCGGCATCCAAGGGTGTCGACATGCTGGAACAGGGCTACGAGATCACCGTGGCCGACCTGGAGGCCGCCCTGGCGAAACAGGGCATGTCGGTCCAGCGGGGCGATGCAGTACTGATCCACACCGGCTGGGGCAAGCTGTGGGGCGTCGACAACGCGAAATACAACGCCGGATGTCCCGGCATCGGTGCCCCGGCGGCCGAATGGCTGGCCAAGCACGACGTCATGCTGCTGGGTTCGGACAATTTTCCGGTGGAAGTGTCTCCCAATCCGGACAAGACCCTGAGTCTGCCGGTGCATCAGATCGCGCTGGTCGTGAACGGCATCTTCTTGCTGGAGAACATGAAGCTGGACGAACTGGCGGCCAAGCGCGTCCACGAATTCGCGTTCGCCGTGCAGCCGCTGAAGGTCAAGGGCGGCACCGGGTCCACCGTCGCACCGGTCGCGATTCACTGACCGGTCCGGCCCCCGGGTCCCCGGGGGCTGAAGTTTGGCGGGCCAGTGCCGTTATCCCGGGGATCGAACGTCTTCGATCATTGCCCATGATGCGTCCAGGTCTGTTGCCGGTGGTTGGTCTGTGCCTGCTGTTGGCGGGTTGCGATTCGCGCGAGCGTGCGACCCGCAACGAGGTCTATCAGCTCGCGTACCGGTCGGCGCAGTTGCAGGCCGCACTCGAAGTCTGCGCACCGGATGCCGAGACGACCGCCAAGCACGCCGCGGCGTGGCAGGAGACCCTCGACGAAGCGGAGGGCTGGATCGGCATCGGGCGCGACCAGATCGAGGCCCGCCCGGCCGCGGGCCGCGAAGCGTTGGAGAGTTCCGGCGGCGTGCCCTGCAACCTGCTGTCCGATCTGCGCCGTCGATCGGTGCAGGCGGCACGCGCCTGGGGTGACCGGATCGCCGAGCGACGGCTCTGCGGCTGGATGCGCTGCGATCCGGAAGACTGAGCGCGTCGATCAGCCGCGCAGGCTGTGGATCTCGGCGCTGCGCGGCATCCGCTGCGGCAGCACGTCGCGCAACCGGGCGCGGGTCTCGCGCAACATTTTCTCGGTGGTCGGCCAATCGATGCAGCCGTCCGTGACCGATACGCCGTAGCGCAGTTGTGCCAGATCCGCAGGGATCGACTGATTGCCCGCGTTGATGTTGCTTTCGATCATCGTGCCGATGATCGAGCGGTTGCCTTCCACGATCTGATGCGCGATGTCCTGCATGACCAGCGGCTGCAGGGAAGGATCTTTGTTGGAATTCGCGTGACTGCAGTCGACCATGATGTTGTTCGGCACCTTGTTCTTCTCGAGGGCCTGTTCCACCTGCGCGATCGTCACGGAATCGTAGTTCGGGCCCTTCGAGCCACCGCGCAGCACGATGTGGCCGTAGCGGTTGCCGGCGGTCCGGATGATCGCGACTTTCCCCTCGTTGTTGATGCCGAGGAAGCTGTGCGGCTGCGACACGGACAGCAGCGCGTTGATCGCGACCTGCAGTCCGCCGTCGGTGCCGTTCTTGAACCCGACCGGGGTCGACAGCCCGCTCGCCATCTCGCGATGGGTCTGCGATTCCGTCGTCCGGGCACCGATCGCGCTCCACGTGACCAGATCGCCGAGATACTGCGGACTGATCGGATCCAGCGCCTCGGTGCCGGCGGGCAGGCCCAGCTCGTTGATGTCGAGCAGCACCTTCCGCGCGAGCTCGATGCCTTCCTCGATCGCGAACGAATCGTTCATGTGCGGATCGTTGATGAGCCCTTTCCAGCCCGTGGTGGTACGCGGCTTCTCGAAGTAGACGCGCATCACGACGAGCAGCGTGTCGGCCACTTCGTCGGCAACCGTCTTCAACCGGCGTGCGTAGTCCATGGCCGCGACCGGGTCGTGGATGGAGCAGGGCCCGACGACGACCAGGAACCGATGGTCCTTGCGATCGAGGATCCGCTCCACGGCGTGCCGGCCTTCGAGCACGGTCCGCTCCGCGATTTCGGTTCGGGGCAGCCGCTGCTTGATGGCTTCGGGCGTCGCGAGGACGTCCTGCGACACCACGTTGATGTTGTAGATCTGCTGTTCGTCCATGGTCCGATCCCGAGGGTGGATGGTGGCCAGATACGACCGGGGCACGGATTGTAGGCGACTCCAAACCCCGGTATCCACCCGTTTGACCACTCTCAACGGATCGCGATGCGTGCCGTTAACGGCGGGAGATCTTCCGGATTCCTGCCATGCGACGCCTGTTTCTGCTGTTGTGCTGCCTGCTGCCCGTCGGAGCGTCGGGTTCCGAATGGGCCTTCATCCGGTCCCCGGGCATGGGGACGGTGGAGCTCGATCTCGGGTCCGCGGTCCGCGACGGCGACCAGGTCCGTGCCTGGGACCGGATGCGCTACAGCCTGGACCAGACGCGCTCGAGCGGTGACGTGGCCTACCGGACGGTCAAGACGCTGGTGGCCTACGACTGCGTCCGCCGGACTGCGGTACCGCTGACCCGCACTTTCTTTCGCGTCGACGACAGCGAGATCCAGCGGATGAATCTCGAAGGGGCCGAACTGCCCCAGAGCGTCGTGCCGGATACCCCGCGGGGCGAGATGCTGGCGCTGGCCTGTGCCGTCAAGCCACCGCCGCCGCCTGTGGTCGCGGTTGCTCCGGCTCCCGTCGTCGCGAAGCCGAAAGCGGCGCCCAAGCCGAAGCCCAAACCCGCCGAAACCGTGACCGACGGCGCTGCCAATGCCGAAGCACCCGCCGCGGCGCCGAAAGAGCCAGCCGGGAACGCCGATCCGAAACCCGCCGCAACGAAGAAGGTCGCCATCGCGAAAGCGGCGGAGCCCCCGCCTGCCCCGGCGAAACTGCAGCCGGTGACGTGGAGCTATGACGGCAAGACCAATGGCGTCGCCCAGTGGGCGCGACTGAGTCCGGAGTTCAAGGCGTGCGCCGAAGGCAAACGGCAGTCGCCGATCGACATCAAGGACACCGCCCGCCTGCAACTGGATGGCCTCAAGTTCGACTACAAGCCGTCGCCGCTGAAGATCATCGACGATGGCCACACCGTGCAAGTGAACTATGCGCCGGGCAGCCAGCTGACGCTGGGTGGTGAGGTCTTCGAGTTGAAGCAGTTCCATTTTCACAAGCCGGCTGAAGAGCGGATCAACGGCCGCACCTTCGAGTTCGCGATCCATGCCGAGCACCGGTCCAAGGATGACCGCGCGGCCACGCTCACGGTGCTGTTCACCATCGGCGCCGAGAACCCGTTCCTGCAGAACCTGTGGAACAACCTGCCCCTCGAACCCGACCGGCTGATGGAACCCCCCGACGTCAAGGTCGACCTCAACCAGTTGTTGCCGAAGCTGCGCAACTATTACACCTACATGGGATCGATGACGCGTCCGCCGTGCTCCGAGGGCGTGCAGTGGATCGTCATGAAGACCCCGGTGCCGATCTCACGGGGGCAGCTTGGCATCTTCGCGAAGCTGTACGACATGAACGCGCGACCCATCCAGGCCACCAACGGTCGCCTCATCAAGGAAGCGATGTAAAGACGCGAGCCATCCGTCGAGGGGCCCCGTTCACGGGGATCGACGGTCGGGCGAGCGTCTTGGGCCGCCGACCCCCGGGGTGTCTGGATGGGGTGATGGATTTCGGAGGCGGCGAGACGGCCATCCGTCGAGGGGCCCCGTTCACGGGGATCGACGGTCGGGCGAGCGTCCTGGGCCGCCGACCCCGGGGTGTCTGGATGGGGTGATGGATTTCGGAGGCGGCGAGACGGGCAGAGGGCCATCCGTCGAGGGGCCCCGTTCACGGGGATCGACGGTCGGGCGAGCGTCCTGGGCCGCTGAGCCGCTACCGGATCTTCGAATAGCGCGTCGGTTGCAGGAACAGATTCGACACGCGTTCGATGATCGGACCGTTCTTCTCGGATTCGATGCGCTTCTCGATCCACTCCGGATCCGTCGCGAACGCCGTCCACGCCTGTTCGCGCTCGGCCATGCTGTTCCATTCGAGCACGTAGTAGAGATCCTGGTTCGAGTCGCCCACCACGACGGTCCAGAACGCGATCGGACGGATGTTGTGCTTCTCCCAGATCTTCAACGTCACGGTCTCGAAGCGCTTGTGCAGATCCGGCAACCGGCCGGGCATGCAGTGATAGATCCGCAGTTCGTGGATCGCCGTGCTCGGCGCACCGCTTGCCGGTGCCGCGACGGCCGTCGGTTCCGCTGCACGTGCCGGAGCACCGGTTACAACCCATGCGAACACGATCAGCAGCAGCGTGACCGCGCGCATTGCGACGGCGGACGACGGGTTGTTCCGGGGCATCGGACTTCTCCAGGAAATCCGCGATCCGATGGGGATCGCGGGCAGTGCGGTGGCGGCGGGCGCGCCGCGAATCACTTGACCTTCGAGTAGCTGGTCGGCTGCAGGAACTGGTTGATCACGCGTGCGACGATCGGGCCGTTCTTCTCGGTCTCGTTGCGCTTCTCGATCCATTCCGGGTCGGTCATGAAGCCGCCCCACACCCGTTCGCGCTCGGCCATGTCTTTCCATTCGAGCAAGTAGTACAGGTCGAGATTCGAATCCCCGACCAGCACTGTCCAGAAACCGGCTTGCCGGATGCCGTGCTTTTCCCAAAGCTTCAGCGTGATCGTCTCGAAACGCTTGTTGAGCTCGGGCAGCTTGCCCGGCATGCAGCGGTAGATGCGCAACTCGTACATCATCGAAAACTCTCCTCGTCGGGTGATGGGTTCAGAGCGGCCGCACCGTGACCAGGCGCTCGGGTTCGCGCGCCGGTCCCAGCGGGTTTTCCAGGGGCAGACCGAATCCGTCGGCGGCGATCTCGAACACGTCGCCGATGCGGGTTTCGGTCTTCTGCGTGAAGCTGCCGGTGGCGGCACCGAAGAAATGGATGTGCACGTCACCGGGCTGGCGGAACTCGCGATACTTGAAGTGATGGTGCTCGAGGTTGCCGATGGCATGGCACATGTTGTCCTCGCCGGACAGCCAGCCGGATTCCCAGACCACCGTGCCGCCACGCAACAGTCGCGCGTGGCCCGACACGTGTCGGGGCAGGGGGCCGACGAGCAACTCCGGGCCGTAGCTCGACTGCCGCAGTTTCGAATGGGCGAGATAGAGGTAGTTGCGGCGTTCGGTCACGTGATCGGAATACTCGTTGCCGAGCGCGAAGCCGACCCGCAACGGTGTGCCGTCATCGGCAATCACGTATAGGCCCACGGTCTCGACTTCTTCGCCACCGTCCTGCGCGTACGCCGGCAGTTCCAGCGGCTGGCCGGGTGCGACGACCCAGCGTCCGTCGCCCTTGTAGAACCATTCGGGCGGCGTGCCGATGTCGCCCGAAGCAGGCTTGCCGCCGTCCACGCCCCACTTGAACATCTTCATCGAATCGGTGAGCGAGTCCTCCGATTGTGCGAGCTTGGCGTGCATGGAGTCGCGGGCGGCGGCGCTGCCCAGATGCGATAGTCCGGTGCCCGTCACGAGACAGCGCACCGGATCGGGGTGGTCGAGCGGCACCAGCAGTCGGCCTTCGGCGCGGATCGCCTGCAGCGAGTCGTCGGCGGGTTCCGTGCGGCTCGTCACCCATGCGCCCAGGGATGTCGCGGCGCGCGCGGCTTCCAGCGCGAGGTGATAGACATGGGTGGCGCCGCGGATGCGTTTCAGGCCAGCCGGATCATCGGAAATGGCGACGGCGCGTGCGCCCCGCCGGTCGGTGTATTGCACCAGCCGCATGGGATCCTCCTCCCGCTCTCATCGATGTTGTTGTTTTCGAGGACCGGAGCATCGGCCGAACCGCGACGCGAGGTCAAGTCATCCGGCGCTGTGGCACCTATACTGCCTGCCTTATTCCGCGCGACGCGCCACCGGGACGACACCATGCACCTGACTGTCAACGGCATCCGCATTCACTACACCATCGACGGTGACGGTCCGTGGCTGGTGATGAGTCACTCGCTCGCGTGCAGCAGCGTCATGTGGGATGCACAGGCCGCGTTGCTGCGGGATCGGTTCAAGGTGCTGCGATTCGACACGCGCGGGCACGGCGGCACCGATGCGCCACTCGGCGCCTATACGCTCGATCAACTGGCCGACGATCTGCAGGGGTTGCTGGACGGGCTCGGCATCGATCGTTGCAGCTTCATGGGCTTGTCGATGGGCGGCATGATCGCGATGACCCATGCGTTGCGTCATCCCGGACGCTTCGACCGCATGATCCTGTGCAACACGTCGAGCCGCATTCCGCCCGAGGCCGCGCCGGTGTGGCGCCAGCGCATCGAGACGGCCACGGCACAGGGCGTCGAGCCGCTGGTGCAGCCGACGTTGGAACGCTGGTTCACCGCAGGCTTTCGTGAACGCCATCCGGATGTCCTCGCAGCCGTCGCGGCCCAGATCCGGGCGACGCCGGTCGCCGGTTATGTCGGTTGTTGCCACGCCATTCCGAAGCTCGATCTGACCGACCGGCTGGGCGGGGTGCAGGTGCCGACGCTCGTGATCGCCGGCGATCAGGACATTGGGACACCGCTGGAGATGGCGCGGGCGATCCAGCTTGCGATTCCCGGTGCGCAGTTGGCGTGCATCCCGTCCGCTTCCCATCTGTCCAATCTCGAACAACCGGAGCTGTTCGGCGCACTCGTGCAGCAGTTCTTGCGCTGACGCCTGCGCATCAACGCCGTTCGAGATCGATGACGTCGAGCGTGCCGCGCCGCTGCCGGAACCATTTCGCGAGGATCCGGTAGGTGTCGAAATCGAACGCGATGTCGGCGGCGCGCTCGAACGCGTCGAACAGTTCGTGTTCCGACTTCGCGGTGCCGAGATAGCGCCAGCGGTCCAGCGCGTGGATCACGCTGCGCCCTCCCGCAGCGTCCGTTTCCCGGATGCCGACGCGGCCGCGGAACGGCCACGAGGCCATGCGCAGCCGATGCAGTGCGGTTGTCATGCGGAGCCGATGGGACAGCGGCGTTTCTGCGTCGATGCACGCGCCACGGCAGCGGCCCGCGACGCGGGCACTGCACGGGCCTGGCGCCGGGCGTTCCAGGCCGGCGAGTCGATGGCACAGGTTGTTGGCGTCGGCGATCTCGCGCAGGGCGCGTCGTGCCAGCGCCGGGGAGCGGAACGGGCCGAACAGATCGCCGGTCATGTCGAAGTCGACCGCGCGGCCATCGACCAGTCGTGGCGCCTCCGCGACGGCAGGATCCCAATGGAATGCGCAGGGTTCGTCGGCGCCGGGCCGACGGCGATTGTGGATGGGATCGAGCCGACGCAAGTGCCCGGCTTCCAGCAGCAACGCCTCCAGTTCGCCGATCGTTTCGTGCCATTCGACGCGGGTGACCTGCAGATCCTTCGTCGCGGCGTGCTCGCCGCTGAAGTGCGACAGCACGCGGGCGTTCATGTCGGTGCTTCGGCCCACGTACAGCGGAACATCCTCTTCGCCGAAGAATCCGTATACGCCGGGTGCGTGGGGAATCGCATCCATCGTGGTGGGGTCGATCCGCGCCGGCAGCGCCGGGGTCGTCAGCAGTCGGCGCACCGCGTCGAACACGGCATCGTCG
>JAHCKV010000009.1 GCA_026125595.1 Burkholderiales bacterium
CCGCCGGCCTCGAATGGGCCGTGAAGATGGACAAGCCGTACTTCATCGGTCAACGCAGCGTGGTCGTCGCGCGCAAGTCGGCGCTGAAGCAGAAGCTCGTCGGCTTCACGCTCGATACCGCCGATGCGGCGGCGCCGGCACCGAAGGAATGCCACCTGGTGATCCGCAACGGCGCGATCGCCGGACGCGTGACCAGCATTTCGTGGAGCGACACGCTGAGCCGGTATGTCGGGCTCGCCTATGTGGCGACCGACCTCGCCGCCGAAGGCACGCCGTTCTTCATTCGCGCCGACGGCGGCGTGATGGTGCAGGCGCGCGTGGTGCCCACTCCTTTCTACGATGCTGCCGGCGAACGGCAGAAGGCGAGCGACTGACATGGTTCCGCGTTCGAGCCCGCTGGCCACCACCTTCATCCGGCTGCGTCCCGAATGGGTCACCGTCGCCGGCATGCCGGTTCCCGGCCGCCTTCCCGAAGACACCGCCGTCCGCGCTGCCGCGCTCGGCATCTGTGATGTATCGGCGTTGCCGCGTACCGGCTTCAAAGGGCCCGGCGCCGCCAACTGGCTGGCGGCCCAGGGGCTGTCGATTCCCGGTGTCGCCAACAGCTGGTGCTTCACCGAGGGCGGCGCGCTGGTCGCGCGGCTCGGCCGCAGCGAGTTCCTCGTCGAAGACGGGCCGACCGGTGGCATCGCGATGCGGACCAAGGCGTCACTGCTGCCCGGCGAGCCGGGTGTCTATCCGGTCCTGCGACAGGATTGCGCCCTCGCCCTCGTCGGCGAACGCGTCGGTGAACTGTTCGTGCAGACCTGCAACGTGGATTTCGGATCGCAGGATCCTGCGGCGCGCGGCGCGACGTTGACCCAGATGGTGGGCGTCGGCGTCACGGTGCTGCAGACCGAGCTGGCAGGAGTGCCGTGCTGGCGCATCTGGTGCGACGGCACCATGGCACCGTATCTGTGGGAAACGCTCGTCGGCATCGCGGGCGAATTGGGGGGTGGCCCCGTGGGACTCGCGACCGCGTTTCCTGCGTGGGTCGCCTGACGCGACAACAGCAGCAACGGCTACAGACAAGGGGCCCGCCGATGACGCCCGCGCAAGCGAAGAAGTTCTTCAAGGATCACGCGATCAAATACATCCTGGCGCAGTTCGTGGACATCCACGGCGCCGCCAAGGTCAAGGCCGTGCCGGTCGAGCACCTCGAGATGGTGCTGAACGACGGTGCCGGATTCGCCGGTGCTGCGCTGTGGGGGTTCGGTGTGGGTCCCCACGGCCCCGACTACATGGCACGCGGTGACCTCGACAGTCTGTTGCCGATGCCGTGGATGCCCGGATACGCGCGGATGGCGACGTGGGGTCACGTCAACGGCAAACCGTATCCGTTCGATTCGCGGCTGGCGCTGAAGAACGCGCTCGATCGTCTCGCGAAGAAGGGCATGACGTTGTACACCGGCATCGAACCCGAGTTCATGCTGCTCAAGCGCAAGCCCGACGGCGGACTCGTGCCGTGCGACGACACCGATACGCTGGAGAAGCCCTGCTACGACTACAAGGGGCTGGCTCGCAGCGCCGAGTATCTCGATCGCGTCACCACCGCGGCGCGACAGGTGGGCATCGACGTCTACCAGATCGACCACGAAGACGCGAACGGCCAGTTCGAGGTGAACTACACCTACGCCGACGCGATGACATCCGCCGACCGCCATGTGTTCATCAAGATGGCGATCTCGGAAATTGCCACGCAGATGGGGCTGGTCGCCACGTTCATGCCCAAGCCGTTCTCGAACCGCACCGGCAGTGGCGCCCATTTCCATCTGTCGATCGGTGACGGCAAGGTCAAGAACCTGTTCCACGACGACAAGGACAAGCGCGGCCTCGGCCTGTCGAAGTTCGGCTATCACTTCCTCGGCGGTCTGCTGCATCACGCGCGCGGCCTGACGGCGATCTGCGCGCCGACCATCAACTCGTACAAGCGGCTGGTCGTGGGCCGCGCGCTGTCGGGCGCGACCTGGGCCCCCGCCTACATCGCATACGGCGACAACAACCGGACCTGCATGGTGCGCGTGCCGTACGGCCGCCTCGAGATGCGCCTGCCGGATTCCGCAGTGAACTCGTATCTCGCGACGGCCGCGATCCTCGCCGCCGGCATGGATGGTGTCGAACGCAAGCTGGATCCGGGCGAACCCAACAACACCAATCTGTACGAGTGGACGGATGCGCAACTGGCCGAGGCCGGCATCGGCATCCTGCCGCAGAACCTGAAGGAATCCGTCGAAGCGCTGGCCGCCGACGAGGTGCTGTGCGAGGGCATCGGTACCGAACTGGCCGCGGAGTTCATCAAGTTGAAGCGCATGGAGTGGATCGAGTATTCGCGCCACGTGTCGACCTGGGAAGTGGATCGGTACCTGGAATTCTTCTGATCGGTAGGAGATCGCAATCATGTGTGGAATCGTTGGACTGCTGATCAAGAACCCCGCGATGCGCGGGCAGCTCGGATCTTTGATGGTGCCGATGCTGGCGGAGATGGCGGCGCGCGGACCCGAGTCTGCGGGGCTCGCCGTGTTCACCGGCGAGCTGCCCGAGGGCGACCGCAAATACAGCCTGTATGCGCCCGCCTGGGACTATCCGTGGGCCGACTTCGAAGCGGCGTTCATCAAGCGCTTCGGCGTCGAAGCGCAGATCGTCGTGAAGGGCAACCACGCCGTGCTGACCTGCGATGAACCAGCGGATGTGTTCAAGCACTGGATCAAGGAGGCGTTTCCGGCGCTGCACGTACTCGCCACCGGTCGAGTGATGGACATCTACAAGGACATCGGCCATCCGACCGACGTCGCGAAGCGCTACGACTTCTCGAAACTCGCTGGAACGCATCTGATCGGCCACACGCGCATGGCGACCGAATCGGCGGTGACGCCGGACCGTGCCCATCCGTTCACGGCCGGCGAAGATTTCTGCCTGGTGCACAACGGCTCGATCTCCAACCCCTACATGATCCGTCGCAAGCTGGAACATCAGGGCATCCGGTTCGAGACCGACAACGATACCGAGGCCGCCACCCGCTTCCTCGAATGGCGCACACGGGAGGGCGACTCGCTCGAGCAGGCCCTGGAGCGCGGCTTCAAGGAACTCGACGGTTTCTACACGTTCCTGATCGGGACCGAGAACAAGCTGGCCCTGGTGCGGGATGCATTCGCGTGCAAGCCCGCCATCGTCGCCGAGACCGAAGACTACGTGGCGATCGGATCCGAATTCCGGGCGCTGGCCCATCTGCCGGGTATCGACCACGCGAATCTGTTCGAACCCATGCCGGAGGAATTGCACGTATGGCAGGTGTGACCGCCACTGTGCCCACCGCAGCGACCCGGGTCTTCGACCTGGCGGACGCGCCGGTGCGGGCACTGAACCAGTTTCTTCACCACGAGTTGCGCGGCAGTGGCGTGCAGCGGGTGGAGATCCTCAATCCGAACGGCGCGCACAACATTGCCGTCGGCATCGATCATCCCGTGACCATCGACATCCAGGGTCACGGTGGGTACTACGTCGCGGGCATGAACAAGCACGCCGACGTGACCGTGCACGGCAACGTCGGCTGGGGTGTGGCCGAGAACATGATGTCCGGCACGGTCCGCGTGAAGGGCTTCGCGTCCGAATCGGCCGGTGCCACCGGTCATGGCGGCACGCTGATCATCGAAGGCGACGCATCGTTGCGCTGTGGCATCTCGATGAAGGGCATCGACATCGTCGTCGGTGGCCGTGTCGGCAACTTCTCGGCGTTCATGGGTCAGGCGGGGCGGCTCGTCGTCTGCGGTGACGCCGGAGACGGTCTCGGCGACTCGTTGTATGAAGCCGTGCTGTACGTGCGCGGCAAGATCAAGTCGCTCGGCGCCGACGCGCAGGAAGAGCCGATGACCGAGGCGGATCTGGCCGGCGTGGCCGATCTGCTGAAGAAGGCCGGTTTCCCGTACGACCCGACCGAATTCAAGCGCGTGGCTTCGGCCCGTTCGCTGTATCACTGGAACGCGGACGCGAATCAGGAGTACTGATGATGAACAAACCCGTCGAACTCGGAAAGCGCATTCAGCGCGAGGAATCGGCCGGCTACGACCGTACCGTTCTCGATTACATCCACAACGCGGCGGCCCATGGTCTGTACGAGATCCGTGGTCTCGGCGCCAAGCGCCGGCTGCCGCACTTCGATGATCTCGTGTTCCTGGCCGCGTCCGGTTCGCGCTACCCGCTCGAAGGTTATCGCGAGAAGTGCACGACGAAGACGGTGCTCGGCACGCGCTACGCGAAGAAGCCGATCGAACTGGACATCCCGATCACGTTCGCCGGCATGAGCTTCGGCTCGCTGTCGGCGCGGGTGAAGGAATCCCTCGGCCGCGCCGCAACCGAACTCGGAACGTCGACGACGACCGGTGACGGCGGCATGACGCCGGAAGAACGTCAGTCGTCGCGGCAACTGGTGTATCAGTGCCTGCCGTCGCGTTATGGCTTCAATCCGGACGACGTTCGCAAGGCCAATGCGATCGAGATGGTCATCGGGCAGGGTGCCAAACCGGGCGGCGGCGGCATGTTGCTCGGACAGAAAGTGAATCCGCGCGTCGCGAAGATGCGCACGTTGCCGGAGGGCGTCGATCAGCGGTCCGCCTGTCGGCATCCGGACTGGACCGGGCCGGACGATCTGGTGATCAAGATCCACGAGTTGCGCGAGATCACCGATTGGCAGATCCCGATCTACGTGAAGGTCGGTGCGACGCGGACCAATCACGACGTGAAGCTCGCGGTGCATGCGGGCGCCGACGTGGTGGTGGTGGACGGCATGCAAGGCGGCACCGCGGCGACGCAGTCGGTGTTCATCGAACACGTCGGCATTCCGACGCTGGCGGCACTGCGTCAGGCCGTGGACGCGCTGGAAGAAATGGACATGCGCGGCAAGGTGCAACTGGTGATTTCCGGCGGCATCCGTTCCGGCGCCGATGTCGCCAAGGCGTTGGCGATGGGAGCCGATGCGGTGTCCATCGGGCAGGGCGCGTTGATGGCGCTCGGTTGCAACAACGACACCTATTGGAAAGACGGTTCCAACTGGTCTGCCGAAGCCGACTATGCGCGCCTCGGCACGGCACCGGGGTACTGCCACCATTGCCATACCGGCAAGTGCCCGGTGGGCATCACGACGCAGGACGCCGAACTGGAACAACGGCTCGATCCGACGGTCGGCGCGCGGCGGTTGAAGAACTACTTCAAGACGCTGAACATGGAACTGACGACCATCGCCCGGGCCTGTGGCAAGTCGAACGTGCATCACCTCGAACGCGAGGATCTGGTGGCGCTCACGCTGGAGGCCGCTGCGATGGCACGTCTGCCGCTGGCCGGAACGAGCTGGATTCCGGGTGTTTCCGGTCCGCTATAGTCGTTGATGCCCTATTGTCGCGGTGCGATTCGGGCGCCGCGGCAAGTCGATGGAGCGTGTATGTCCGTAGCCGATTCGTACATCCTGAAACTGTCTTGCCGGAATCAGCCCGGCATCGTCGCTGCGGTCTCGACCTATCTGTTCCAGGTCGGCTGCAACATTCTGGATGCCAACCAGTACGACGACAACGAGAGCGGCGGCTTCTTCATGCGCCTCGCATTCAACCGCGTGTCGGGGGGCGTGTCGCTCGAAGCATTGCGGGCCGGCTTCGAGAGCGTGGCGCAGCGCTTCGACATGCACTGGACGTTGCGCGGTCGCGGTGAACGCCGCAAGGTGCTGATCCTCGTGTCGAAGTTCGACCACTGTCTGGTCGATCTGCTGTATCGCCGCCGCATCGGCGAGCTGCCGATGGATGTCGTCGCGATCGTCGCGAATCATCCGCGCGAGACGTACGCGCACATCGAGTTCGAAGGCGCGCCGTTCCACTACCTGCCCGTGACGCCCGAGACCAAGGCGCAACAGGAAGCCGCGCTGCTGCAATTGATCCAGTCGACGGGGGCGGAACTGGTGATCCTCGCGCGCTACATGCAGATCCTGTCCGACGAACTGTCGACCAGGCTCGTGGGCGCGTGCATCAACATCCATCATTCGTTCCTGCCGGGATTCAAGGGCGCAAAGCCCTACCATCAGGCCCATCAACGCGGCGTGAAGCTGATCGGCGCGACGGCACACTACGTCAATGCCGATCTCGATGAAGGTCCGATCATCGAGCAGGATGTCGAGCGCATCAGTCACGGTGACACGCCCGAAGAACTGGTCCGCAAGGGGCGCGATATCGAGCGGCGCGTATTGTCGCGCGCCGTGCGCTATCACCTGGATGATCGTGTGCTCGTGAACGGCAAGCGTACTGTCGTCTTTCCCTGAAGCAACTTCATCGTCGGAGACGATGATGAATGCCCCCGGGGATGCCCCATTTTCGCCCGGCCGGCACCGACTCGGTGCCCGTATCGACGGGAAATCCGTTGATTCAGGGCTTCTTCCCTCGCGCATCGAATCGAAGATCCGTGGAGCCGTTTTTGCTTGAAGGCTAGTCCCGAATCGGTTCGAAAGGGCAAAGCCATGATCAACCTGGAAGCGTTCAGCGACGCGGTTCTGGATTTTCAGGTGATCGCGCAGGAGCGGGCAGTGGATCAGTTCCAGGAAGCCGCGCTGGGGTCCCTGCAGAAAGTGATTCCGTTCGACAGCGCCTGGTGGGGCATCATGTCCCCGAAGGGTGAGAGCTTCGATCTGCACGCGTCGGTGCCCTACGCGCTGCCCGATACCTGGGTTCCGATGTGGGAGGCATTGAAGCGTGAAGATGCGGTGGCGCAGGCGGTGCGGCAGCAGCCGCGCACCACGGCGTACTTCGATGCGAGCCGGCTCGCTTCCGTCCCCGGACTTCATACGCTGACCAGCGAGCACGGCATCGGCCAGGCGTTGTGTACGTCGATCTACCTGCCTTCCGATCGTGCATTCGTGTTCTTGTCGCTGTACCGGTCGTTCCGTTCGCAGGCATTCGCACCGGACGAGCGCGAGCTGAACCAGTATCTGATGCCGCATCTATGTTCGTCGTGGACGACCAACCGGTTGTTCCAGATGGAATGCATCAAGGCGAGCGTCGCCCAGAAGCACGTCGCGCTGGCGCTGGTGGATCGCCATGGCCACATCCTGAACGCCGAGCCGCAGTTCCAGGCGTTCATGCAGATCGAATGGCCGAGCGAGCAGTGCCAAGGGTTGCCGACACCGATGGTCGAGTGGTTCCGCTCCGGTGACGAAGGCACCCGGTTGTCGCGGATCGTCGCGCGCCGCTACGTGCTGGGCGATCTGCGATTGATCGCGGTTCGCGAACTGACGTCCGTCGATATGCTGTCCACGCGCGAAACGCAGATTGCCCGCGCGTTCAGCCAGGGCGTCAGCTACAAGGAGATCGCACGCAACATGGACATCGCGCCGGCCACGGTGCGCCACCATCTGCGGGCGATCTACACGAAGCTCGAGGTCGGTGACAAGGCCGAGATGGCATCTCTGCTGCACGAAAGCGATTTCTTCCTCGAGAACGACGATCTGTTGCGACGCTATCGCAGCATGCAACGCAAAGCCGCCTGATTTCTCGCCGGTTCCGCCGGCCACCCCGCAAAGCCCTCGCCCCCCGTCCCGGGTCGTCCACGGGCGGTTCGCATTCGCGGCAACGATTCGTTCCTCCGACGCCGGTCGCACCGCTCGCTTACATCGAGGCGCGTTGTTCATATCCGTGGGGTTCATTTGAACGATGTTCGCCGGTGCTGCGGATGCCTACATTGAGTATCAAGCAGTTTGACGCGTGAACCGGTGGACGGCGCGTGCGGGCAGGAACTGCATCAGAGGCCTCGCCGCGCACCGGATCGAATCGCGCGGCAATCGGTGGGCGGCGGGGGCTTTTGACAACAACAGTGCGGGGGGCGCGGTGAACACCGGCCTCGCGTTCGATCGTCGGTTGATTCGGAGAAGGAAATGAACCTATCAGTACGGACGGGGAAATGGACGCGACGGCTGCGCAGCGGCATCGCGGCGATGGTGATCGGGGCGCCGTTGCTGGCCGGCGCGGGTGCCGCGCGAGCCGCCGACATCGTCATCTGCACGATCGACGATCTGTCGGGTGACTTCTCGATCATGGCGACGCCGAAGACCTACGGCTACCAACTGGCGGTCAAGGAGATCAACGATGCCGGTGGTGTGCTCGGCCGCAAGGTCAAGCTGATCACGTACGACGGACAGTCGGACGTCAAGCGCTATCAGGAACTGTCGCAGAAGTGCATCTTCGACGACAAGGCCAATGTCGTCATGGCCGGCTACACCGGCGCCGAGCGCGAAGCGGCACGACGCGAAGTCGTCCGCAACAAGACGATCTACTGGCACAACAACCAGGGCGAAGGCGGCATTGCCGACAAGTACTCGTTCTTCTCGGGTCCGACGCCGGAGCAGCAGGTCCTGCCGGCGCTGCAGTACATGATCAAGACCTACGGTCCACGGATGATCTTCATCGGTGCCGACTACAACTTCTGCCGTGCCATCGGCGCGTGGACGCGCGTCGCGGCGAATCTGTATGGCGGCAAGATGGAGATGGACGAGTACTTCCCGTTCGGGGTCTCCCAGTGGTCGTCGACGATCCAGAAGATCCAGAAGATCAAACCGGACTTCCAGGTGCATTGCCTGGTCGGCGGCGAGCAGGTGCAGTTCTATCCGCAAGCGGCAGCCGCCGGACTCAAAACGCCGATGTGGTCCAACGTGACCATCTCCGACGGCTACGAGCACAAGCGCTTCGCCCCGCCGTCTTTGGAGAACATGGTTGTGCCCCCCGGCTACATCGAAGATGTGCCCGGCAAGAACAGCGAGGAGTTCGTCAAGAAGATCCGCGCGATGTTCCCGAAGGTCGTCTACGTCAACGAGCACGCCGGGTTCGGCTACGTCGCGGTGAAGGCGATGGCCGAAGCGTGGAAGAAGGCCGGCACGACGGAGACCGAAGCCGTGATCAAGGCGCTGGAATCCGACATCGAAGTCAAGGAAGCACCGGGTGGCAAGTGGATTCTGCGCGGCGATCAGCATCATGCCGCGATGCCGACCTACCTGTTCATGGTGGACAAGGAACACAAGCTGAAGCTGCTCACCGAGCTGCCGTTCACGGAGCCGACGTTCCTGAAGAACCTCGGTGTGGACATGCGCAAGTCCAACCCGGCCCGACAGTACCTGCCGGCGGACTACGCACCGTGGCAGAAATTCTTCAAGTGATCCTCCGGCGTTGACGTGAAACGCCCGCGCCACCGGTGCGGGCGTCTTCGCCGAAACAGGGCTTCCTCGATGGTCAGCTTCATCTACCAGTACTTCGACAACATCGGCTTTCTGGTGCTCGCCGCAGTCGGTCTCATCGTCATCTTCGGGATGATGGGTGTGATCAACATGGCGCACGGGGAGTTGATGATGATCGGCGCGTACATCACGGCAAACCTGTTCCACGCCGGGGTGCCGGCCCCGATCGCCATCCTGTTCGCCGGTCTCGGCGCCGGCATCGCGGGGATCCTGATGGAGCGGTTGATCATCCGCCACTTCTACAACCAGCTGCTGTCGTCGCTGGTCGTCACATGGGGCATCAGCCTGATCATCAGTCAGGGGTTCCTGCTCGCTTTCGGCCCCACGACGTTGAACGTGCCGACGCCGTTCGGCAGCTTCGCCGTCGGTGAGGACACCTACGGCATCTATCGCATGGTGCTGTTCGGCGTCGCGGTGGCGCTCGTGCTGCTCGTGTGGGTGGTGTTCCGCTATACCCGATTCGGCGTGCTCGCGCGCGCGACCATGGAGAACCCCGGCATGGCCGACGCGCTCGGCGTGTCGACCACCGTCGTCTACACGGCAACGTTCGGGCTTGGATCGTTTCTGGGTGGGGTCGCCGGCGGCATGTTCGCACTGACCGCGACGATCTCGCCGTTCTTCGGCGGCAACTACACGCCGCTCGCGTTCATCACCATCGTCGTCGGCGGCGCGGCCAATCCGGTGACGGGACTGATCACCAGCGTGCTGGCACTCGCCGGCGTGCAGACCATCGTCAACAACGTGTTCAACGTCTACATCGGCTACGTGGCCATCTTCGCCACGGCCATCGTCATCCTGCTGCTGTTGCCGCGCGGCATCTCGGACTATCTCGAACGCCGCAAGCTGCGTGCGCTGCGGAGGCCCGCATGAACGTGCTGCGCGGTCTCAACGGTCCGCAGACTTTCGGGCGCGGACCGGCGTTCTGGATCGGCTTCGTCGTCGTGGTCGCCGCGCTGGCGGCGAGCCCGTTGTTCCTGAGCCGGTTCCAGATCATCAACTTCAGCAACTTCCTCGTGTTCGGGCTGCTGGCGCTGAGTCTGTGCCTGATCTGGGGCTACGCGGGCATCCTGAGTCTCGGGCAAGCCGCGTTCCTCGGCATCGGCGGCTACGCGTTCGGCATCGTCGCACTGAACCTGATCACGGCACACGGCAATACCAACATCGCGTTCCTGGCCGGCATTCTGGTGCCGATGCTCGCGGCGGCCGTCATCGGCGGCATCATGTTCTACGCGCGGCTGAAGGGTGTGTACGTCGCGATCCTGATGCTGGTGACGGCCCGGCTGTTCGAGATCTTCCTGCTGCAGACGGCGGATCCCATCTATCGCATTGGTGCCGCAGCGCTCGGTGGCTTCAATGGCCTGCGGCCGGCGTCACCGGACGATCCGCTGCTGCCGAACCTGATCTTCGGCCTCGGCGACTGGGTCATGGAGTTCGACGGTCGCAGCCTGGCGTTCTTCTATCTGGTGCTCGGCATCGTCGTGGTCGTCTATCTCGGCCTGCGACTGTTGCTCAACTCCACGTTCGGCTACATCCTGGTCGCGATCCGCGAAGACGCCGACCGCACCGAAACCTTCGGCTACGACGTGCGGCTGGTGCAGGTCGTCGTGTTCAGCATCGCGGCCGGTATCGCGGGGCTCGGTGGCGTGCTGTACGCCGCCTGGGGCACGTACATCCATCCGAACTCGTTCGGCGTCACGAACAACATCCTGCCGGTGGTGTGGGTCGGCGTCGCCGGCCGCAAGGATCTGACCGCGGCGCTCGGCGGCGCACTGATCCTGCAGTGGGTGTCGCTGTCGCTCGCGTCCAAGGGCGAATACGCACTGATCGTGATGGGCGCCATTCTCGTGATCGGGATGCTGTTGGCGCCCGAAGGCGTGCTTACCGGATTGATGACGCGGTTCAAGCGGCGCCCGGAGACGGCAAACGTCGCGACCACGAAAGTGGAGATCGCGTGATGCACACCCCGCCGATGCTGGAGGTCCGGGACGTCGTCAAGGCCTACGGCGGCGTGCGCGCCATCGACGGACTCACGCTCGCGGTGCAGAAGGGCGAGCTGCACAGCGTCATCGGTCCGAACGGTGCCGGCAAGAGCACGTTCTTCAAGCTGCTGATGGGCACCGAGCGACCGACCGAAGGGACGGTGCTGTTCGGTGGCGTCGACATCACGCGGCTGGCGTCGTTTCAGCGCGCGCGGCTCGGCATCACCGCGAAGTTCCAGAATGTGCCGATCTATCAGGAGCTGACCGTCGGGCAGAACCTGTTCATTCCGTTGCGTCGGCATCACAAGCCGGCGGCGATACCGACGCAGACCGAGCGGCTGTTGTCGCGTCTGCATCTCGCCGGTGCGGCGGATCTGCAGGCGCGCAGTCTTTCGCATGGACAGCAGCAATGGCTCGCGATCGGCATGGCGCTGGCCGCGAAGCCCGAAGTTCTGCTGCTCGACGAACCGGCGGCCGGCATGTCGCCCGAAGAGACACGCGATACCGGCGACATCGTGAAAGCGCTGCACGCCGAAGGCGCGACGATCGTCGTGATCGAACACGACATGGCATTCATCCGGCAACTCGAAGGTACCGTGAGCGTGCTGCACTACGGCCGCCTTCTCGCGCAGGGGTCGATGGATGCCATCGAACGCAACGAGCAGGTGCGCGAGATCTATCTCGGCACGGCCGGGCATCACTGAACCGCCATGGCGACTGCTTCCAACGGCCCCGCCTTGCTCGAAGCCCGCACGCTGACGTCCGGCTACGGTCGCGTGCAGATCGTGCATCGGATCTCGCTGTCGGTGCGCGAAGGCGAAGTGCTCGCCGTCATCGGCCGCAACGGTGTCGGCAAGACCACGCTGATCAAGGCGCTGATGGGGATCCTGCCGGCCGCCGATGGCGCGGTGCTGTTCGAAGGCGAGGACATCACCCACGAGAGTCCGCACGCGCGGGCGCGGCGCGGTCTCGGCTACGTGCCACAGGGGCGCGGCATCTTCTCCAGCCTGACCGTCACCGAGAACCTGTTCATGGGCGAGCGCATCGGCGAAGCGCCGGTCACGCCGGCCAGCTACGAACGCATCTACGGCTTCTTCCCGATCCTGAAGGAACGCGGCCAGCAGATGGCCGGATCGTTCAGCGGCGGGCAACAGCAACAGCTGGCGCTGGGTCGCGCGCTGCTGGGTCGACCACGAGTGCTGCTGCTGGACGAGCCGTCCGAGGGCATTCAACCGAACATCGTGCAGGACATGGGGGCGCTGCTGCGCCGACTGTGCAAGGAAGAGCGTCTCACCGTGATCGTCGTGGAGCAGAACCTCGATCTGATCCGCGCGATGGCCGACCGCTGCATCGTCGTCGACAAGGGCGCCGTGGTCGCGGAGCTGCAGCCCTCCGCGCTGGCCGATCCGGCGGTGGCGGCACGGTATCTGGCGGTATGACGGCGAACGGATTCAACGGCCGTGGGATCCGGGCGGATCGCACGCGGGCATTCGGAAGGTTCGAACAGGAGGGTGATCGATGAGGCTGACCATACGGGAAGAGGAACGCGTCCAGATCTGGGCCATCGCGGAGATGGCGCGGCGACGGCTGGCGCGCGGCGTCGTGCTGAACTATCCGGAAGCGACCGCGCTGATCTGCGACGAGATCATGGAGCGCGCATGCGAGGGTTCGTGCGAGATGCTGGTCGACATGATGGACTACGGCGCGACCATCCTGCACAAGGAACACGTGATGACCGGCGTGCCCGAGATCCTGAAGATGGTGCAGGTCGAGGCCGTGTTCCGCGATGGCACCAAGCTGGTCACGGTGATGAATCCGATCCGGTTGTCCGGTCAGGGCGCGACGCCGCAATCGTGGAAGTCTCCACCGCCGATCCAGTCCGTCGTGCCGGACGAGGCGTTCCCGGTGGGCGAGCCCGAGAAGGTCGGCTACATCGAGTTCGCGGAAGGCGACATCCTGATCAACGCCGGCCGCGACACGATCGACATGGTCATCACCAATTCCGGTGATCGCCCGATCCAGGTCGGTGCGCACTATCACCTGTCCGAAGCGAACAAGTCGCTCGCCTTCGATCGCGAAGCGGCCTTCGGCTTCCGGCTCGACGTGCCGAGCGGCACCGCGGTGCGGTTCGAGCCGGGTCAGAGCCGCAAGGTCACGTTGACGCGATTCGTCGGATCCGAAGTGGCGATGGGCATGAACGACATGACCAACGGCTCGCTGCGCAGCGCCAACACGAAGAAGCTGACGATGGACCGACTGAAGCAGCACGGCTATCGCTTCGCCGGTGAGCACGCCGACAACAAGAAACGTCCGGACGAGGTCTACGGTGCCAAGTCGGGCTCCGGCAAGAAGAAGTAACGGCACGGCCTCGATCCGCAATCTTCCCGGCAACCCCGAACGGAGAACTCCATGAGCATGAACGTTCCGCGTCCCGAGTACGCGGCCCAGTACGGCCCGACCAAGGGCGACAAGATCCACCTGGCCGACACCGGTCTGGTGGCCGAGATCACGCACGACTACACGACCTACGGCGACGAACTGGTGTTCGGCGGCGGCAAGACCATCCGCGACGGCATGGGGCAGTGCTCTCGGTTCAAGCGCAGCGACGGCGCGCTCGACATGGTGATCACCAATGCGGTGATCATCGATCCGTATCTCGGCATCGTGAAGGGCGACATCGGCGTGCTGGACGGCAAGATCGTCGGTGTCGGCAAATCCGGCAACCCGGACACGATGAACATCACGCCGGGACTGATCGTCGGACCCAACACCGACATCCTGTCGCTGGAAGGTCGCATCGTCACGCCCGGCTTCATCGACATCCATCCGCACTTCGATTCCGTGCAGCAGTTGTACGAATACGAAAGTGCCGGCTTCACGACAGTCATCGGCGGCGGTTCCGGTCCGAAGACCGTGGGGATCGAATGCCCCGGCGCGTGGAACCTGCAGCGCATGCTCGAAGCGATGGCGGATATCCCGCTGAACTTCGGCAACTTCGGCAAGGGCAATTCATCGGACAAGGGTTCGCTGATCGAGCAGGTTCTCGGTGGCGCCACCGGTCTCAAGATCCACGAGGACTGGTCGTCGTCGCCATCGGCGATCCGCACCTGCATGGCGGTGGCCGACGAGTACGACTTCCAGGTGCAGATCCACGCGGACACGCTAAACGAGACCGGCTTACCATTGAAGACACGATGGAAGCCATCGCCGGCCGCGTGATGCACATCTATCACGCGAAGGTGCCGGCGGCGGCAACGCCGGACATCATGCGCTGCGTCGGCGAGCCGAACGTGCTGCCCAGCTCGACCAATCCGACCAACCCGTTCTCCATCAACACGTACGACGAAGAAATCGACATGTTGATCACGTGCCACAACCTGAACAAATCCGTGCCCACGGACATGGCGTTCATCCAGGGCCGCGCTGAGATACGAAGACGCTGCACGACGTCGGCGCGATCA
Organism: Burkholderiales bacterium; assembly: GCA_026125595.1. GTDB lineage: Bacteria > Pseudomonadota > Gammaproteobacteria > Burkholderiales. The sequence goes on from JAHCKV010000009.1 coordinate 14,733, forward strand.
GCATGATCGGTTCCGACAGCCAGGGCGTTTCGCTGGCCGCGGAAAGCGCACAGCGCGCGTTCCAGCTCGCCGCGGTCAACAAGATCCGCTTCGGCCGGCTCGGCGGTGAGAGCGGCAACGACAACGAGCGCATCCTGCGCTATCTCGCCAAGGTCACGATCAATCCGGCGATCTGCTTCGGTGTCGACAGCTACGTCGGATCGATCACCGCCGGCAAGATCGCCGACATCGTCGTATGGCGACCGGACATGTTCATCGCCAAGCCCGAGCTGACGCTGAAGGGCGGCTTCATCACGTGGGGTTCGATGGGCTCGCCGGCCGCGTCGCTGATGACCTGCGAACCGCACAAGTACCGTCCGCAGTACGGCCACTTCGGCAAGAACCCACGGCGCCTCGCGTACTCGTTCGTCACGCAGGCGGCGATCGACGCAGGGCTCGCGAACAAGATCGAATGCCAGACACTGCTGCCGGTCAAGCGCTGCCGCACGATCTCCAAGCGCGACATGGTCCGCAACAGCGCGTTGCCCCGGATCGACATCGATCCGGAAACGTACAACGTGTACATGGACGGTCAGCGCATCACCGTGAAGGCGGCGCGCACGCTGCCGCTGACGCAACTCTACTATCTGCGTTGAGGTTCCCATGGTCATCGAAGCCATCGTAGGCAAGCTGGACGACCTGGGTGCCCAGGTGAAGTCGACGGACCCGATCGAGCTGACGGCGGATCTGCGGACGCGTCCGCATTTCCGGCGGCCATCGCTGTCCGGGACCGAGATCGTCGTGTCGCTGCCCCGCGGCACGATGCTCGACGAGGGCGACGTGCTGCAGATCACCGACGGCGTGGCCGTCGTGGTCCGTGCCGCGCCCGAGGATCTGCTGGAGGTCCGTCCACGGACCGCGCTGGAGTGGGGCGTTACCGCGTATCAGTTGGGCAACCTGCATCGCGACGTGCGGTTCCGCGACGACTGCCTGCTCAGTCCGTACGAGGAAAGCACCGAGCAGGTGCTGAAGGCCAGCGGCGTGCCGTATGCCCGCGTGCTGCGGTCGTTCTCGGGTGCGCGATACGGTGCCTACACCGGTCATCCGGAGCATCCGTCCCTCGTCGCGCAGCGCCATCGGCACACCCACGGGGCCCCCGGCCATGTCGATCACGAACACGTCTGAAGACGAAGGTCTGCTGTATCTGCTGCAGGCCGCCACGTCGGCGTTTCCGACCGGCGCATTCAGCCACTCGTTCGGCTTCGAGACGCTGATCGACGAGGGCGCCGTCACCGACGGCGAATCGCTGGAACTCTGCAGTGCGCTGTGGTTGCGCTATGGCGTAGCCACTGCGGACGCCGCCGTGTGCGCGTGGGCCTGGCTGGCGGCCGATGCCAACGACGAGGCGCTGCTCGGGATTCTCGACGAACAGCTGAACGCGCTGCGCATCACCCGCGAAACGCGACAGGCCAGCTTGTCCACCGGTACCGCCTTCATGAACGCGGCCCGCGATGCGTTCGGTGGCCACGGGCTCGCGCGCTATCGGGCGCTGGTGGGCGAGGGCGCGTGCGGCGGGCACTACGCCACGGCGTTCGGCGTCGCCGGCCACGACGCCGGCATCTCGCGGCACAGCACGACCGTCGCGTTCCTGCACGGCAGTCTGAGCAGTCTGATCAGCGTCGCAGCCCGCATCATTCCGCTCGGTCAGGTGGCGACCCAGCGGATCATTTCCAACGCACGGCCCGCCATCCTGGACTGCGCTCGCATCGCGCTCGGTACCGGCTTGATGGATCTCGGGACATCCACGGCGTGGTTCGACCATGCGTCGATGGCCCACGAACGGTTGTACTCGCGGCTGTGCATCTCGTAGCGATCTCATTTCAGGAGGCATTCGGCAATGCGTAAACCCGTGCGGTTGGGTGTGGGCGGTCCGGTCGGATCCGGCAAGACGGCCCTGATGCACCTGCTGTGTCAGGAGTTCTCGAAACGGTACTCGGTGGCGGCGATCACCAACGACATCTTCACCAAGGAGGACGCGGAGTTCCTCACGCGGCACCAATCGCTGCCCGCGGACCGCATCGCCGGCGTGGAAACCGGCGGTTGTCCGCACACCGCGATCCGCGAGGACGTGTCGATGAACCTCCACGCGGTCGACGATCTCACGCGACGCCATCCCGATCTCGAGCTGCTGCTGATCGAGAGCGGTGGCGACAATCTCGCGGCGACGTTCAGCCCGGACCTCGTCGACTCGCACATCTACGTGATCGACGTGTCGGCCGGCGACAAGATTCCGCGCAAGGGTGGCCCTGGCATCACGAAGTCCGATCTGCTGATCATCAACAAGATCGATCTGGCACCGATGGTCGGCGCTTCGCTCGAAGTCATGGATCGTGACGCGAAAAAACAACGGGGTGAACGGCCGTTCTACTTCACCTGCATGAAGACCGGCGTAGGCCTCGACAAGGTGTACCAATGGATAGAGAGCCAAGTGCTTTTCTCGAACGCAAAGGCGGCGTAATTCAGCCCCCGCAGTTCCAGGTACCGCAGCCCGAATGGGTCATCGGCAAGCACGCGCTGCTGGGCGTCGAGGCGGTCGTGCGTGGCGGTCGGACCGAGCTGTGGCCGACCATCCGCCGCATCCCGTATCAGTGGCCGGGCGTGCTGCACTACCAGGACCACGACGACCAGCCGTTCATGCTGCTGCACAACTCGGGCGGCGGGTTCATCGAGGGCGACGTCGCGCAGTTCCAGATGCATGCGCTGCCCGGCACGCGCGTGCTGATGACGACCACCGGCGCCAACAAGTTCTACAAGTGCGAGACCGGCGGCCATTGCCAGGATCTGGTCGAAGTCCATCTCGGCAGCGGTTGTCTGCTGGAGTACCTGCCCGACGAGGTGATTCCGTACCGGAACAGTTCATTCAGCCGCAGCACCCGGGTCTGTGCGCCCGCTGACGCCCGGATCTTCATGACCGACGTGCTGACGGCCGGCCGGCTGCACCACGGCGACACCGGTGGCGAGACGTTCGTGTTCACGCGGATGCGGTCGGAGACGGCACTCGAGATCGGCGGACGTCTGCTGTGGCTCGACCGGCTCGTCGCGGAAACGCCGCAAGCGGTGGCCGATCTCGAAGCGCTGTGGGGCGGGCATCCGGTCATGGCGACGGTGTTGGCGTATGCCCCCGATCTGCCTGTCGATCTGCCCGATCGCATCCATGCGCTGATCGAGCAGGACGATCGGGTCAAGGCCGCCGTCACGTGCATCGATGGCAAGCTGCTGTGCATGCGGCTGCTGGCCGACACGGCCTGGAGCGTGCACGAATCGATCTTCGCGATCTGGAGCGTGGTCCGGCCGTCCCTCGCCGGCAAGCCGGCGCGGGTCATCAGCAAGCCGTGAGTCGCGGTGGTCGGCGACGCAAAGCCCCGGTCTGACGACCGGGGCTTTATTGTGGGCGACTCAGAGCGTGAAGACGAAGTGCGTGACGAGGACGACGGCGATGCCGGCTGCCAGCGTGAGGTACGGCAAGAAGCCCGCGCGTCTGACCGCGAGGTCGGTTCCCTTCAGTCCGATGTCGTCGAGCATGTGCTCCGGGAACTTGCCCTTGTCCTGAACATAGTGGCGATACCAGAACACCGGCAGGATCAGCAGTGCGGCGCCGAAACCCATCCATAGCGCGTTCGGATTCCAGACCTTGGCGCCGGCGCCCATGAACGCGGCGTTGACGAACGAGAACAGCGTGCCCAGCGCGATCAGGACGGTCGGTGTCTTGAAGGGCCGCTTGATATGGCCGTTGTCGATGCGGTGGATCCAGCCGGCGTTCAGGTTGAGGAAATTGAAGATGATGTAGCCGCAATTCGAGATCGCGAGAATCGTGAAATAGCTCGCGGCGTCGGACGATGCGAAGCTCAGCAGGATCAGGTTGAACACGAGATCGGTCCACATCGCGCGGGTGGGTGCGCCGTGCTCGTTCACGTGAGACAGATAGCGTGGCAGCCAGCCGTCGACGGAACCTTGGTAGAGCGTGCGCGACGATCCGGCCATCGCCGTCATGATGCACAGCAGAAGCGCCAGGATCATCAGCATCTGCAACAGCCCGTCGACGAACTCGCCACCGCGCACCATGTGCGACATGGCTTCGGCCACGCCGGAGCCGTCGACGATCGGGGTCGCGAGCATGCCGTTCAGGCCGAGCACGCCCTGGAACGTGAAGGGCACCAGCGTGAACAACACGATGCACAGCAGGCCCGAGAAGAAGATGGCCTTGAAGGTGTCCTTCGCCGGATTGCGGAACTCGCTGGTGTAGCAGATGGCCGTCTCGAATCCGTAGGTCGACCAGGCGCAGATGAACATGGCGCCCAGCACCAGCGTCCATCCGGTGATGTTCCAACTGCCCGGCGTCGCTTCGTACGGGGCCGCCAGTGGAACCAGCGGCGAGAAGTTGTTCCAGTCCACCGCGCCGTTGAACAGCGGCACGATGCCGACGATCGCCATCGGAACGATCACCACCAGGCCGACCCACATCTGGACCCGCGCGGTGCCGAGCACACCGCGGTGCTGGATCGCGAACACGGCCAGCATCAGCACCGTGCCGATGACGAACGTGGCGTTGAGTGCCACGTCGACGATGCCGGGGATATGAAAACTGATCAGTGACCAGGTGCGGATCGCCGGCGTCAGCGCAGCGATGGCGTCCTCGGGTTTGGCCCCGGCGTGTGCGGCGAGCCAGGTCTGCACGACGGTCGAATCGGCGGCCGGGATCGGCGCCAGTGCGTTGAGGATGTAGCTGGCGGCGATGGAGCAGCCCAGCGACAGCACGGGCGTCCACGCGATCCAGTTGCACCAGACCGACAGCGGCGCAATGAACTTGCCGTAGCGCAACCAGGCGGTCGCGCCGTAGACCGAAGCGCCGCCCGACTTGTTGGGGAACAGACCGGCGATCTCGGCGTACGTGAAGGACTGGATGAACCCCATGGCCATGGAGAGGATCCAGATCATGAAGGCGAAGGTGCCGACGTTGCCGGCTATGCCACCGATGGAGAACAGCACCAGTGCCGGCACGCCGCTGGCGATCCAGAATGCGCCGGTCCAGTCGATGGTGCGGTGCAGGCGGCCTGTGCCGTCGATGTTCGTGTTGCCGATGACGTCCTGAATCGCGCTCACGGTGATTCCCTCCCCTCAGAGACGAGCGTCGCTACGGGCCGTCCGCAACCCTTTCGATGAAGGTTGTCGGCGGTATTGATCTACCGTGAGTTCGGCGGCGATCGAGCCGCCGCCGCCCTCAATAGGACGGGTCCTTCCTTACGCAAAGCTTGCAGATGCCGCCAATTCCGACCCTTCCAATTTTTCTTGTCAGGAAATATAGTGACAATGAAGCGCACACGAACCATCACCATGTGAAATGGTGTGACGGAGTTTCGTCCATACGGTCGTGGCGTCACGGTGTGATCTGACAGCAGCACTTGGCGGATCGGCGGCGGCAAACCCGCAGCGGATCCGAAGATGACCGGCCCGTCACCGATGGTGTCGGCCGATCCAGCGGGTCGGTTCAGGGGTGGATAGCGCCCGCCGATCCGCCACTCAAGGATGAACAGATCATGGCCGACACGAAGCAGTGGGGCGGGACCGATTTCCAGGGGCTGGGCTTCGAGTGGGACCCGCAATGGGTCCTGACCGGTGCGCAGAAACGGCTCCAGGAAAAGCTGATCGATCTGTGCGACAAGCATCTGCGCGCCAACGCGATCGAGAGCGACCAGGGGCGCATCTACCCTCGCAAGAATTTCCAGATCCTCGCCAAGCACGGCTTCCTCGGTCTGATCGTGCCGAAGTCGCTGGGCGGCATGGGCGAAAACCATACGGCCGCCGCGATGGTGGTCGAGACCCTCGCCCGCTACGGCTGTGCATCGACCGCGATGTGTTACACGATGCATCTGGGCGCCGTGGCCGCCGCGGCGCTGCGCCACCATGACAACCCGACGCTGAAGGACATCCTGTCGCGACTCGATCGCGATTGCCTGATCGGCACACTGTCGTATTCCGATCCGGAAACCGGCTCCCACTTCTGGTATCCGATCTCGTCCGGCGCCACCGAGACACCGGAGGGCTGGCATGTCCGCAAGAAGGCGTCGTGGACCACGTCCGGGGGTTTCGCCGACTGGTACATCGTGCAGACGACGAGCCCCGGGTTCGACGGCAACTACGCCGATCTGACCTGTTTCCTGATCCTCGGCGATGAAGCCCGCTACGACCCATCCAACTGGAACGGTCTCGGCCTGCGCGGCAATCAGTCCGGCCCGCTGGAGATCGACCGCGTCGTGCCGAAGGCGCGGCTGGTCGGCAGCATCGGCGACGGGGCGCGATCCAACGACGAGGCGGTGGATCCGTTCTTCCTGCTGCTGTCGTCCGCGTGCTGGAGCGGCATCGCGCTGGGCATGATCGACATCACGAAGCGCCATACCACCGGCAAGACCCACAAGGACGTCGGCATGCGCGTCGCCGACTACCCGACCATCCAGGACTACGTCGGCGAGGCGATCATCGACACCAATGCCGTGCGCAGCATGGATTTCATGCTGGCGCGCGCCATGGACGAAGCCACCAACAACTGCGACTGGTCGATCCACCAGAAGGACGCGTCGTATCTGCCACGCGCCGCCTACCTGCACTGGTTGTGGCAACTGAAGTTCGCGGCCGCCAAGAACGTTGCCCATGTCTCCGACAAGATGCTGCACGCGTGCGGCGGTACCGGCTACAAGCCCGATCTGCAGATCGAGCGATACCTGCGCGACGGCAAGGCCGGGTGGGTCATGGGACCGACCAACGAGGTGTTGCGACAGTTCGTCGGCAAGGCGGCATTGCTCGGCTTTGGTGCCCTCGACTACTGGAACACGTCCGTCAACGAGCGGGTGCTGCATAACGAGATCAAGAAGCTCGATGCCGATGGCAAGCGCGCGCTGGCCGAGCGTCTGCTGGCCGAGGCGGCGCCCAAGACGACCGGTCTGGCCGCCTGAGCACGCGCACGGAACGTCGGTGGAAGCGGCTGCGATGCCGGAATCCGTGAACCGGGAGCCGATGGACGGCCGGCAGTTGCGCCGGGCGTTCGGTCTGTTCGCGACCGGTGTCACCGTGATCACGGCCGAGCATCCGGTCGCCGGCCTGATCGGTGTGACCGCGAATTCGTTCAGCAGCGTGTCGCTCGATCCGCCGTTGATCCTGTTCAGTCTGTCGCGCCGTGCGTTCAGCTGTGACCTGCTGCTGCAGGCACCGGCGTTCGCGATCAATGTGTTGCGGGACGACCAGCAGGCGCTGTCGCACCGTTTTGCCCACGCCGGCACCGACAAATGGGTCGATGTGGAATTCCGTCGCTCGGCCAACGGCGTGCCGACCCTGGGCAGCGTACTCGCGACGTTCGAATGCGTGCCCCACATGCAGTACGACGGCGGCGATCACGTGATC
>JAHCKV010000090.1 GCA_026125595.1 Burkholderiales bacterium
TCCATCAGCGCTTCACGCGACAACACGCGGCCGGCGTGGGTGGCCAGCACCCACAGCAGTTCGAACTGGTGACTGGTCACCGCGCGCTCGTCGCCGTCCAGGCGCACCTTGCGCGCATCGCGATCGATTTCCAGACGGCCGAAATGCAGCAGCTCGCGGGCGATGCCCGTCGGGCGTCCGCGCCGCAGGATCGCGCGCAGCCGCGCCAGCAGCTCCCGCGGCTCGAACGGCTTCGGCAGGTAATCGTCGGCACCGAGTTCGAGACCGACGATGCGGTCGGCGGCATCGCCGCGCGCCGTGAGCATGAGGATCGGCACGGACGACGTTGTCCGAATGTCGCGGCACACCTCGAAGCCGTCGCCATCGGGCAGCATGACGTCGAGCACGACCGCATCGAAGGCCGCCCGCGCGATCTGCGTGCGACCTTCGCCGGCCGTGGCGACGTGCGTGATGCGAAATCCGGCGGCCCCGAGATACTCGCCGACCATGGCGGCCAGCGCGTGGTCGTCCTCCACCAGCAGCAGCCTCGGGGCAACCGGTGCGGTCACAGCGGACGCATCCCGGCTCCGGGCCCTTCACCGTCCGGTCCCGCCCCCAGCGGGCCCGGCCCCATCGGTCCAGGAGGACCGAAGCGGCGGAACCGCTCCGCGAGCTCGCGGCGCTGCTCCGGCGTGAGTACGTCGGCGGTATCGGCCAGCGCCTGCGTGATCCGGCGCGAGGCCCGATCCGCCAGCGCGAGTTCGGACTGGCGCAACGCTTCGAGCTGCGCTCTATCCACGGTGTCGGCCGACAGCACCTGGAACAACGCGTGCCGGTTGTGACGATGGGTCTCGGCCAGTCCGCGCAGATCGTCGAAGGTCGCCGTCAGAATGCCCCGCACCTGCAGCTTCTGGGAATCCGTGGCCTTCACCTTGGACAACATCCAGTCGGTCGCGAACTCCATGCGTTCACGCATCGCCTCCGGATCCGGTCCCCGATGGTGATGCGCCATGCCGCCCGGCCCCGGCCCTTCCTTGGCGTAGGCGAGCACGCCGGCGCCGCCGGCGAGCAGCACGCCGATCATGCCGCCGATGGCGAGACTGCCCAGCACACGGCGCTTCGGTGTGGCCGCAGCGCGCTGCGATACGTCGTCGTTCCTGTCGTTGCGTTCTTTCATGGTTCATTCCTCGTTTCGGATCGCGCCGCCCCTGCGGCATGAAACCATTCTGTCGAACGCACCCTGCGGCACTTTGTCCACGACGTGAAGATTTGTAAACGCACCGTGCCGATCGAGAATCGCGGGCTGCGGGCTATCCGGCGGCGACGCGTCCGCGCAGCTCGCTGCGAAACGCTTCGGTCGCGCTCGCACCGGCGAAGGCGCGCTTCGGCACCATCAGGAACGCGTGGTCGGAGAGATTCAACAGGAACAACCGGTCGTCTTCGCGCCAGCGGCGCACCTCGGCCCAGGGCTGGTGATAGCGCCCGGTTTCGTCGACCGCATAGAGACCGGCCTCATCCCACGACAGATCGAAACTGCGACGGGCGTCCGGTTGACGTCGAAACGACTGTCGCACCTTCCAACGGGTGAAATGGCGCTGCCCCACCTGCTGAATGACGCCCCCGACCAGCGCGCACATCGCCAGCGTGAATCCGCCCGCCTGCCCGTACCACGCGAACCACGCGGCCATGCCGACCAGCACGAACGCCCCGGTGCGCAGCGCGCGCCGGGCCTGTTCGCTCTTGCGACGATTGAGCAGTTCCCCGGCCACGTAGTCGTCCTCGTCGAGCCGGCAGCGGATCGATCGATCGGCCGCAACGTCGTTCGCAACACTTTCTTCCTCGGTCATGCAGCCACGTCCGTGTCGACAAAGCGCGGAATCCTACTTGGCATCGGACGCCAGTTGAAGCGCGGTGACGATGGCGCCGCCGCGCGCGGTGGGACTGTGCAACCGCCGAACACCGGCGTAGCGTGGATGCCGTCGCAGGTTTCCGGGAGAACCTCGATGACAACTTCATGTACGCCCCTCGCCCTTCGCCCGTTGCGGATTCCCGCGACGCCGTCTTCCCGTTTGTCGATCGTGTTCACCGTTCTCGCCGCGATCTGCGGCGCGGTCTTTCCCATGCGACCGCGCACTTCCTTCCCGACGCAGCGACGACGCCCGTTCTCGTTTGTCTCAGCATCCTCCAGGAGATTCGAATGAATACGGATTGCATACGCCGCTCCGGGCCCGGGCCTCTCGAAACAAGCCGGCCCATCGGGGCGTCGCAGTGGTTGACCCCGTTGGCATGGGGCATCGTGCTGGGCCTGCTCGCACCCAACGCGCAGGCCATCTATGTGGACACCCCCATTGCGCCGGGCGCCACCGCGTCGTTGCTCGAACTCACACCGCCGGGCCTCATCCTGCCGCCCGGGGGCGTGCTCAGCCCCCGCGCCGGTCGGCTGACCCTGTTGCCGGGGCCCGGCGGTGGCCCGGTGACGTTCCTGCCCGACGTGTCGTCGGGCGCGAGCCTGTGCCAGGGTGGCAGCAACGCCGCGATCGCCGGTGTGATCTGCGGCTTCACCGACAACGTCGCCGCCAACGGCGTCGGCTGGCTCGCGGATTTCGCGGTCCACAATCCGAATGCGGGCGTCGTCCGGTTCAATGCATCGTTCTTCGATGGCGCCGGCAACGTCTACGCCGGACGCGCAGCGCTCGGTGCCGGCAGCACGCTCTACGTGCAGATGCTGGTGCCCGATCATTCGGGGGCGCCGTTCATGGAACTCGGCGTTTCGTCGATCTGGGCCGCGAGCAGCATTCCGGCGGCGGTCGCGCCGGCAGGCATGGACGTCTCGTTCTCGGTGATGGAAGGCGTGGCACCCATCGCCGGTCTGTTCGCCTGTCCCGGTGGCGGCGGCCCACAGGGTGCGACACCGCAGGGCAACTACGGCTGCAGTTTTCGATTCATGTCGTCACCGGACGATGAATGGCTGGCCGGCGCGCTCGACCCCGCATTGCCCACCCTCGGCATCTTGGACCCGGATGATCGAACCGCGCACCCCGAGCTGTTCCCGGACCTGCAACCGGTGCCCGAACCGAAGACCTGGGCCTTGCTGCTGCTCGGGCTCCTTGCCGTCGTGGCACACCGTCGCCGAGCCTGAACGCGGCCTGCACCCTCTCGCGATGGGGCTTGCGAGCGCCCATCGCTTCGATCCACCGTGACGGTCAGTTGAACGTGACCGTCACGGTGATCGTATCGGTGTACACGCCGACCGGCGTGGTCTGCTGTCCCGGCAGAATGCGTCCATACACGAAGAAGTCGCGTTGAAAGACGCCCAGCAGGCTCAGCAACGAACCGTCGAATCGCATCACGGTGCCGGCCGTGCCGTTGCCCCACACCGACGTGTAGCTCGTCGTCGTGTACAGGTTGTAAAGCAGATTGTTGGACCCGCTTCTCATCTGGCGCGGTCCGGAATAGTTGCCGCGGTTGCCGGGCCCCAGCGCGATGCTGAAACCGGACAGGACGCCCACCAGCACCTCGCAGGTGGTCCGGATGAGCCCCGTACCGTCCATCGACGTACCCGGCAGCGGATTGTAGGTGCCGAACGCCACGGCGGTCGTGCTGTTGATCGTGCAGCTGCAGACGCAGATGGCTTGAACCGGCGTGGAGAGGGTCAGCGCGCCGAGCAACAGAAGACTCTTCGCCAGCAATCGATTCATGGTGCCACCTCGCGACAGGTAATGGTTCTTTGCTCATCCGAGCTTTCGCTCTGATCCGCGGTCGTGTCCTCCAGAATCAGATGGGCCTCGCACTGCTTGTCGTCCCACCGGCCGACGATGTGGTTGTCGGCATTCTCGCTGCTGATGAACGCGAGACCTTCGTAACCGACCGGAAAGGTATTGCCGTCCGGCTGCAACTGCAGCAGCGCACCGGCCGGCAGCGGCGTTCCGTCTTCGCCGACGATCCGGAACGTCAGACTGCGGACCTGGCGAATCGGAAAATCCGCGTAGATGCCCGATCGCAGCCGCGGCGTCAGCAGATGATCCAGGTCACCGACCTCCGCACCTATCGGCAGATCCTCCTGTTCGATCTGGATCGGATTGCGTTGATACGGCCGCAACCCCGGAATCAGGATCGTGCCGTCGGATCGGGTCCGACCCACTTCGCGGTTGTCGCGATAGACGCGAACACCCCGGTAGTTGCCCACGCGCACCACGGCAAAGCTGTTGTCGATACGGCGACTGAAATACGTGCCACCCATGAACGCGATGCCGCCGGTCGCGCCGAGGCGCTCGTAGTCGTTGCCGTTGAAGCTGCCGACATCGGCGGAATAGTCACCGTACTGCGTTCTCCAGGTGCCCGATGCCTCTTGGCGCTCGTACTGGCCGCCGCCGGCGAGCAATCGATAGCCGAAACTGCCGGTATCGAGAACGTTGCGTTGCAGCTGCACGGTGGGTTGCGTGCCGGCATCGGTATTGCGATTGACGTCGACACTCGCGGTCGTCCGCGGATCCAGCACGTAGATGAACGTGAAGCCCACCGTTGTCGCGGCATAGTCGCCGTCGTTGCGAATGGCATAGAAACCCAACTGACCGACGCGACCGAGGGGAATACTGTAGTTCGCGGACAGCAGCCGGGTCTTGCCACCGTCCCAGAAGCGCTGGTCGAGATACGTCACCGAGAATCCACTGCCCGCAAGCGGCATCCCGAACTGCGCCGACACCGTCCGCTGCGGCGTGAAGCCCGGCAACGTACCGATCTGCACAAAATCGCGTTCGGCAAACTGGGCCTGGAAGCCGATGCTGAAATCGAGCGCCTGACGTTGCATGCCGACACTGACGAGACGCCCGCCCCCCATCGGGCTGCTGCTGGCGGCGACGTTCGCGTTGAACGCCGCCACCTGGGGCCATAGCCAGACCAGGCCCGCGCCACCCGTCTGCTGATCGGTCAGCACCTCGCCGTGAAACTCCCGCGTGAATCGGTCGGTGATGCCCAGCCGATCGGTCATCACCAATGCGGCACGGCCATAGGCGGCATTGTCGAGCGTGTAGTTTTCGCGGACGGCGCCCACCTCGTACGAGAAATCGTGCAGGCCCGGGCGCAGCAGCTGCGGACTCGCGTAGTACGGCTGCGTGATCACCTGCTGCCGACCGAGAACGTCGCGCACCACGAGCCGAAGATCGCCCTGGCCCGTCACCAGCGGCACCTCCGGAATCTCGAAGGGACCCGGCGGCACGTTGCGGGAAAGACGTCGCACATTGTTCACGTACACGTCGATCGTGGACGGCAGTACCGCCTCGCCCTGCATCGACGGCAGCGGGAACGCGATGAAGTTCGGTCGCGTCGAGAAGTTGCTCGACCACTGCAATCCGCCCAGCCGGACCGATCGGCCCCACGCCCCACCGCGGCTGATCAGATCGCCGGCACGCAGACTCTCCATGCGATCGGGAAGATCCCGTGCCCACGTGGTGTCCAACCGCACGAACTCGCGATAGGGACTCGCGCTGTTCCACAGGAACGTGGAGGTTCCCACGCCACCGTTGTTGAAGGCACCGAGCTCGAACAGTCCGCCCTCGGAAAGCTGGCCCGCGTTGCGGCGCGTCTGCACGTCGTAGTTGAAGAACGCGCCGGGCCGGCTCTCGGTCAGCACGGGCATCTCGGCACGGTCGGGCGCGATGACCGTGGTGGAGAAAGCGGTCGCCGGCGTCGTCATCATCAGCACCTGGCTCTTGTCGTCGACGTGGTACTCCACACCGGCGATCTCGGCGAGCGCGTGATAGAGCTGCCCCTCGTACTCGAAGCCTTCGGCCTCCGGTCTGAGTCGCCACGTGTTCAGATCTGCGCTGAGAACCGCCAGCGTGCCGTCCCCGAGCCGTATCACCTGGTACGTCCCCTCCTGATCGACCCCGTTGATGTTGACGCCCAGCAGCATCGTGACGACGTGCTCGTCGGCCGAAATCGGGGACACGCTCGGCGTCGTGATGCTCGCCTTGACCTCGGCCTCGGTCGGCTCGCCGAACCCCCGCGCGCACAACCCCACAACCGCGGACAGCGGTCCTGCGCGAAGCGGCCTATTGCACGGTCCGCGGACCGATCGGCGCGCGATACGCCCCTCGGTCGGTGTCGACCTCCACATAGGCCGGTCCGGAAAGTGAAGTCGCGTCCGGCCGCAGCGTCCAGCTGCGGCGCCTGCCGGGGAACACCGGCGTGCTGGTGCTGTGTTTGACCAACGGCGTTTCCGCCGCCTTGGCCGCCAGGATGCGCAGCTCACTGACGACCACCCGGACATTGCCGGTGTTGAAGCCCTCTATCGCGACTTCGCCGTCGGGGCGGCGAGTGGCATGCCATTCCATTCCTTGCCGGATCTTCAGCGGCGCCACATAGACCGGCAATCGCATCTGCAGCAACACCCGGACGGCACTGCCGGTGGCATTCGGCGGAAACGTCGCGCTCGGCTGGGCCACGATCTGCGATGGCACTTCGCGGAGGATCAACCGGTACGCTTTCTCGGTATCTGCCGAAGGCTTGCTGCGCAGACCGATGCGCAGGACCTGACTGTTGCCCGGCTTCACCTGAAAGATCGGAGGATTGACCATCAGGTCGGAGGTCTTGTCGTACACGTCTTCCTGGTCGGTCTGGGTCCAGACCACCGCCTCGGCCTGCATCACCAGCGGCTCATCGCCGTGGTTGGTGACCGAAACGGCGTGCCGCTGCTGGGTTGGCCCGAGATGGATGACCACCGGCAGCACCGAGACTTCGGCGGCCAGCGATATCGCCGACAGAACCATTCCGATCACGCCACCCGCGAAGCGGAGCATCTATCGGAACCGCAGGATCAGTTGTACGTGACCGTGACGTTGATGGTGTCGGAATACGAACCGCTGGCCACGTAGTTGCCCGCCGTGATCTGCCCGTACACCGTGTGCGCAAGCCCGACACCGGTGCCGGTGAACGTACCGGCCGTGGGATTGACGCTCGAACTGTTGGTGCCGTCACCCCACACCGTGCCACCGAAGGAATCGAGGTAGATCTGATAGGGCAGAAAGTCGCTGACGTTCGCCAGCATCCGGCGATTACCGAACACCGATGCGCCGCCCGCGTGGGCTCCGGCATTCAACGCGATGGAATAGGTCGTTCCAGACGTACAGGTCACGGTGACGGCCCCCGACGCGTTGGTCGGTGTACTGCTCGCTGGGTTGTAAGTGCCAAACGCGACGCCCGTCGTGACGACCGTACAGGTCGCGCCGACATTGGCGGTGACATTGAAGGAACCGCCCGTGGTGGCGGCGGGGGCCGGCGGAGCCAGCAGACAGACGGCGAAGACACCGAAAAACCGGATGGCGGAATGCATCGTTTCCTCCTACAAGGAAAAAAGCACAAACGACGTTCCGGCCCGGCTTTGTTCAAACTTGCTCAGCCAATTCCCGGAACCCACTGCTATCCAAGCTATCGCAGCGCTGCTTCCGATTGTGCAACCGTTTGAAACCTGACCATCAATTTCGGTCAGATATTCTGACCTGTCAAAAAAAGATTACGGTCAGTTCAGATTTTCCTTTCGTCGAATGTTCGGATTTCTTGAGATCCGGCGCGCACCGATTCCCCCATCGCGCGCAGGCCTTCGATTGCCGGACGACGGTGCCGCCGGATGTTGCGGCGCACACAACCCTGAACGCACCGCTCAGAGTTTCACCGGTTGCCAGTAGCCGGTCAGTTCCAGATAGCCGCTTCCCAACGTGCGCTCACCGCTGCGGACGCGGACCGCCCCCTCCCAATAGATCGTGCCGACGCTGCTGCGCGAATCGAGTTCCTGATCCGCAAACAATGGTTCGAGATCGAACGACCGATCCGCCGCACGAACCCGCATGGCCACGGGCCATTCGGTGCCGGTGCGGGGACTGCGCCATCGGCGCAACGGTTCGAAGGCGACCTCGCCGGGCGTGAGAATGCGCACACGCCCTCCGGCATCCTGCAGCGATCCGCCGGACCACCACGGCGCCCCGGTCCGATCGCGCATCCGGAAGGCCATCAGCGCCGAGCCGTCGTCGAAGTTCAGACCGGTCCAATCCCAGCCCACGGCCTGCTCCGCCATGATCGCGCTGGACCATTCGTGATCGAGCCACGCACGACCCTGCACCGTCCGCCCGACGCCGTCGATGGCGATCGTGCCGCGTACCTGCAGTTGCGGCCGGCTGTAGTACCAGCTCGCCTGCTGCGGCTGCGGTCCTTTGCGGCTGTAGCCGCGGTCCCCTTGCAGCAACGGCTGCGCCGGTGCATCGAACGTCAGATCGATGGTGAACTCGTGCGCCTGGATTCGAGCGCGATAGCGTCCGCCGGTCAGCTCGAGCGACCAATCGTCGATCGTCAGGCGGGTCGTGTCGTTCGATGCTTCGGCGAGAGTGAATCCGGCGCGGGCTGCCCGTTCGTCGTGACGCAGACGGCCGATCGCCGGATCGGCGATGGCGGCATGCGCGAACAGCAATTGCCGCGGCGCGAACCGGCTCGGGTTGTCTTCCTGCAATCCGGGTCGGTTGCGAAAGAACGTAACCTGCACGCCAAGCTCGCGCCCCCGATCGTCCCGCACCCAGCCGGTGACGTACCACCACTCCGTGCGGTACTGCGGATGGGCACCGTGATCTCGCGGAAAACGCAACGGGTGTCCAGGCTGCACGGCCGGATAGACGGTTTCCGCGGCCGATGTCGGTACGAGCAACGTCGAGGCGGCCGCGATGAATCCGCGGCGCGTCCATTCCGGACGGGCCGCGTCGCGCGTCATGCATCCTCCCGCACGGCCTGGACCACATCACCGGACATCGCCTGACGACCACTGCCGATGGCCGTCGCCGCGGCCAGCACCAGCATGCCGATGACGAAGGCCGCGAGCGCCCCCCAAGGCACATGGAGTTCCATGCCCCAATGGAACGACTGGCGATTGACCACGTGGATCAGGATCAGGCTCATGCCGAACCCGACGACGCATCCCACGACGAGTCCGACACCGGCGACGGTGACCCCTTCGATTCCGAGCAGCGCGGCGATCTGCCGCCGTGTCACGCCGATGTGCCGCAGCATGCCGAACTCCCGACGTCGCGACAGCACTTCGGCAGCGATGGCCGCGGACAATCCCAGCAGGCCGATCAGCAATGCGGCCACTTCCAGCACGTAGGTGACGGCAAATGTGCGATCGAACACGTCGAGCGACCGGCGGCGAATGTCGTCCGGCGCCATCAGAACGACGCCTCCCGGCGCGATGGCATCGAGCGCAGCGCGTACCGTCGACAGACTCGCACCGGACCGCAGCCAGATGCCGGCATCGTTCGCCGTGTCGTCCGCGGTCAACGCGCGGTAGGTTGCCCGATCGATCAACACCGCGCCGTTCTGTCGTGCGTAGTCGCGCCAGAGGCCGGCCACGTGGAAGCGATGCATGCGTCCGCCCAGCGGAATGTCGAGCACCTGTCCCGCGACGAGTCCCTGCAGCGACGCCGCCGCCTCGCTCGGCCAGACGGCCGGCATGCCGGCCGGTGGCGGGACGATCGGGCCAACGACGGGAAGCCGACGTTCGGCATCCGCTTCGACGCCATCGCGGGCGAGCAACGTGACGCGGGGTTGCCGTTCATCGAGCACGATCTGCGACCACCGCAGGAATTCCACGCGATCGATTCCGGGCACGGCCGCGATGCGCTGCTGATCCACCCACGACAGAAACGCGCTGTCGCCGGCTTCCGCGGCACGCAGATACAGATCGGCCGGCAGCACGCCATCGAGCCAGTCGGTCAGCGACGCGCGGAACGATGTGACCATGATCACCATGGCCACCAGCAGGCTGGTGGCTGCGACGATGGCGGCGAGACTCACGGCGGCCTGCGACGGATAGGCGCGCAGACGCGATACCGCCAGACGCGCCATCGGCTGTC
>JAHCKV010000091.1 GCA_026125595.1 Burkholderiales bacterium
CGAAGAATATCTCGCCGTACTGAGGCCAGGTGATGATGCATTTCCGAACAGGATCTGACTCGGACCGGACGTCGCAGCCAAGCTGTCGCGTTCGACTCCGGCAAACACGAGATTGCCATCGACGTAGAAATTGGCAGTATCGTCCTGGGTGCCCGCCTGATTCGGCAGAAAATCAATCCGATACTCGTGGTAAACATCCGTCGTATCGCCTACTTCGGCATCCCCGATATAAGAAAACGGAAACGGGGTAACCGGCCCGGCATTGGCGTCGGAGAAATTGAATTGCCACACCGTAATGCCGTCCGAGACAGTCACCGACTGGCCACCGACCGTGAAATCGTTGACCAACGGAGACGAAACAACTCTCACGACCGCGACCAGCGACCATGCGTTCTCGCGCAGCGAATCGGACAACGGTATTACATAGGCATTGAAGCTCTCAGTGCTCAGATCCTGTGTTTCCCAGAATTCGTAGGTAGTCCCGGCGATCGATTCAGAGCCTCCGGTGAACAATGAGGCAGCGTCGCTCGAATACTGCCAACCTTGCGATATGGGATCCACGCTTCCGGTGTGTTGGGCGAGGGTCGCCGACGATGCGCTATGTGAAACTGCCAGCAACAATAGCGCTCCAGCGGATACCGAGAATCGAGTCACGAGCATGTCAGAACACTCCTGAATTCAGTTGTACAGGCTTGCGAACTTAAGCAAACCTCTGGCAACAAGCCTACTGAGTTTGGTGCATTGCCGCAACCCAGCGGAGAGAGTTTCATGCCTAGTTTTCGAAACATATTGAGGTAGTTTCCCTGCTCACCAATTAAACCGATCTTCGCTGTCGTCGAACTGCGACAACGTCTGTCGGTTCATGTCCCGTTACCAAGAGATTTCCCCCCTTTTCGACGATGAATTGCTGGATTCCAGCACGACGACCGCTACGGGTGGCGATGACAGGTGCGCCAGCACCGACGGCGCTGCTCCGAGCGAGATGGCAATTACACCGACGGCATCGGTCGTCCGATCGCGGCGCGGGAATTCCAGCCTTTCCAGCACGCCGACGCTTTCACGCGCCGAAGGTGATCCGATCGCCCATGCTCTCGCCGTGAGCTGCCAGATCGGTGGGGAATGCCGAGTATCCATCCATCCGCCTTCAAGAAGCGCGCACGCTGCGTCATCTTGACGCCGATCGGTTCGCACGCCGTGCAACAGCAGAACAGCACGGGTGTCCACACCGGGCATGTCTCTCGTGGTCAATCTCGTCGAGCCGGACCAGTCCACCGATCGCCAGAGCGGTAACGCCACGCGGCCCCCGTCTGTGTGCAACGGCACCACAGATAATTGCCAGCGCGGCAAACGGGATCGATCCGATGAGCGCCAGCAGAAACAGGTTTCGTCCCTCGGCAAACTGGTCGCGCAGAATTCCGCCCAACGAAGCCACGACGCCGGTGTTGCCGACGAAAACGTCGAGGACGAAGAGGATCGTACTCGGCGTGACGAGGCCGATCGCGAGAATCGCCATCGACCAGCGCACGGCATGCGCCGTGTGAGGCTTCACGGGGACGTTCCGTCATCTGGCTCGGATCTGTGTGCACGGTCTGCTCGCCCGGCACCGCTGTCAAGCTGCGATGAAGGGGCGGGTGGTCGTGACATCGGACATCCACCGCCGGATGACGCGCGGATACGATCTTTGATACGTTCCCGCTTGCGGCACGGCACACAGCGAATTCCATCCGGCCAGCCGCACCTCGGGGAGTGCAACGACGGCATGGAACGGTTTTCGGTCTTTGTCACCCGGTTGCTGGGCATCGGCCTGCTCGGTCTGGCAGGCACCGCAGCGGCCGACTGCGCGGCACTCGAAGCCGCATGGAAGGACGAGATGCACAGGGCAGCCGAAGGCAGCACCGACGCCGTGCGTCTGCGCAAAGCACGACAGACCTTCCAGCGGCAGTGTCCCAAGGAAGCGCGGGCCGTGTTCGCCGCGGAACAGCAAGCGCGACGCGAGCGACGCCATGCGGCAGCCGCAGCCCCCGCTGCGTCGGCTCCGGATCCGACAAGCGCAAACAGGCGCAGGACGCCGGCGACGCTGAGGAATGGGCCTTCAACCTGCGGATTGAATGCCTTCGATCCGCCGGATTGCGACCTCGCCAATGCCCTGATCACATCCGACTATCTGGACTGGGAGCGCGAAACCGAGCGCCAGTGCGTCGATCACGATGCACTGGCGAAAGGCAACCGCGATCATTGCGCGACCCGCACGATCGAACGCGCGCTGGCGGAGCGACAAGTCACGGCCGAAGCCGTGGCCCGTTGTCGTCAGGACGACCCCCGGCCGGGCGCCGTGAAGCAATGCCTGCTCGGCATGGCCATCGTCGACCGCGCACGCCGGTCGCGGGTGGTGAACCTCATCGCTGCCGGCAAGTCACCTCCGATCGATCTGCGCGGCTATCGACAGCCGGGAACGCTCGACATGCTGTGGTCGAGCGACTGGGCCGGCGCACCGGTTCCCGATTCGATCTACGTGCTCAATCTGTTCGGCCGCTTTGGCGCTGCCTGTCCGGATCTAGGCTATGCCGATCTGATCCCGCGGCTGGTGGAGCGGGAATCACGTGCCACCTCGGCCGCGCTGACGCGCGCCGTCCAGGGGCAGGGAACCATGCAAGACTTGGTGCGGCTGCTGGCCGAGGATCAGAAAATGGCCGAAGCACTGCAGAACTGCAACGACGATCCGCCGGACTCGTGGGAGCGCGAACAGTGCGAGCGCGAACAGGAGATGCGCCGCGACGCCGCGCGCTCCCCCGACGCCGATCACGACGCAACGCTTTGGCTGCAGCGCAATGCCTGCGGCAGCGTGACAACGCGGCGCCTGGGCAACAATCTGGCGGAATGGGTGCTGCTCGATGACGGTCGACGCGGCAGCATGGCCTGGGCGGCCGGTCACCCGCAACGAACCGAGTACATGGCGCTGTTCGATCGATGCCGCCGGCAGGCGGGAGACGGTGCCGCCGACGCCTGGTGCAGTTGCTACGTCGACAAGCTGAGACTGGAAAAGGCCGACGATCCGTCCCTCTATCGGTCATCGACTGCGCTGCGGGCGGCCCGCGACAGCGCCTTCGTCGGCAACCATCTGGCGTGGTTCGTTCCCCGGGATCTCGATGCGTGCGCGCCCCACGCCGAATCCCTGGCACGCTGGCGCAAGGAACAGCGGATGCGACCCACGGTCACGGCCTGTCTGACAGACCGCGCGCAGGCCCCCGATCGACTGCAACCGGACACCGAGACCTGCCGGTATCGCACCGCCTGGGGAGAGATCGAGTACAACGATCGCGGCTGCCGCGATCGGCTGTACGCACACCAGTGGGGCGGCATGGCGGTGATGTGCGAAAACCCCGGCACGCGGTGACCCTCGGGCGCTTCGACGCCGGGACGCTGGGGCTTGCCTCCACCGCGCAGTAAGCCCCCCTACGCCCCCCGCGGCTTCCCTCCGCCTGATTCGAGGCCACTGACGATCCGCACGTGCGGATGCCGCGTTCTCGCCCAGTTCTGAACGAACTGCTCGAAATCCGCAGCGGCCAGCGGCTTGCTGTACAGATAGCCTTGATAGGCCTTGCAGCCGATGCTTTCCAGGAACGCGCGCTGGGCTTCGGTTTCGACGCCTTCGGCGATGACGTGCAGCCCCAGGTTCTGGCTCAACGACACGACGGTCCGGGCGATGGCGGCGTCGCTCGGGTCGGTCAGCACGTCGTCGACGAACGATTTGTCGATCTTCAGTTGATCGAGCGGCAGTCGCTTGATGTAGTTCAACGACGAATAGCCGGTGCCGAAGTCGTCGAGCGAGATGGCGATTCCCCGCGCGCGCAGCGCCGCCATCTTCGCGATGATGTCGTCGAGATCGTTGGCGAACATGGTTTCGGTCAGCTCGATCTTGAGTCGCGTCGGATCGGCCTTGGTCCGATCCAGCACCGACGTCACCTCCTTGACGAAGGTTCCCTCGAGAATCTGTATGGCGCTGACATTCACGGCGATCGTCAGATGCGCGCGATCGGGGTTCTTCGACCATTCGACGAGCTGCAGGCACGCCGCTTCCAGTACGACGCGCCCGACGGCCGTGATCATCCCGCACTGTTCGGCCAGCGGGATGAACTCGTTCGGCGGCACCAGGCCCCGCAGTGGATGGTTCCAGCGCACGAGCGCCTCGGCACCGAGAATCCGCCCGTCCACGTCGACCTGCGGTTGGTAGTGCAGCACCAGCTGCCGCTGCTCAAGGCCGGCGTGCAGATCGGCCTCGAGCGCCGTGCGGACGCGGATGTCGGCGTGCATCAGCACCATCACGATGAACAGGCACACCATCGCCGACAGGTTGTTGAACCATGCGTTGGCGGCGCGATGGGCCTCCGGAATCGCGAACGGCAGCTGGTACCCGATGGACGAACTGGCGAAGACCAGGAATGTCGCCATGCACAGGATGGGCACGCCGAGGTACAGGATGCGACGCTCCAGCTGCAGCATCAGATACGATGCGAACGCCAGCGACAGCAGGAACAGGTGCACCGATCGCGGATGCTTGCCATCGGGCACGTCGAGGAAGAACGCCAGCGACGAGGTCGCGAGGTAGGCGCACGAGATCAGCAGGATCCACCCGAGCCGCAGGTGGTCGTTTCGGGCGCTCCACAAGACGATGGTACCCGCCACGACCAGAACCACGTCGATGGAGGCCAGCACCCACAACCCCTGGATGCTGAAGTTCAGCGCCCACGGCACGCCGACACCGATCAGCAGCCATCCGGCGCCCTGCAGCATGAGCCGCACACGATGGGTTCGAACGGCCAGCAGATCGTGGTGCAGCATCGAAAAGGACATTCCGGAAACCAACCTCACGGAGTTATCGACCAATCAGGCCGATGGGTTGAGCCGCTGGGGCGCACCTGTCGGAGTCTCGGCTCAGGCAATGCGCTCGAATCGGTACAGGCAGTAGCCTTTCCGCAGCGCCGGCAGGAACCACCGCACCACGAACGGCGGCACGGCCGCCCGCTTCAGCTCCGCGGCTCGCAGGATGATCGACACGCGCTCGACCGACCGATAGCCGAGCCCGGTGATGAACCGCTCCGGATCCGCGGGGTGAAAGCGCCAGTGGGCGCCTAGCCGGCCGATGTACTCGATGATCGGCTTGCCCCAGCGACGCACGAACGCGTCGGTCTGCAGATCGCAGATCAATTCGTGCCGGGGAAACAGCGTGCCCAGCACCGCCAACGTCGCCTGCACCGCAGCGGGTTCCAGGTAGTACATGACACCTTCCATGACCACCGTGATGGATTCCGGCGTGGCATAGGGCTTGAGCTTGTCGGCCAGGGAATCCTGCGCAAAGTTCACCGGCACGCGGATCAGCGGGTTCAGTGCGGAACCGGCTGGCCCCACGTGCTCTTTGCGGGCGATCACCGCGGGCTCGTCGACTTCGATCCACGAACCACCCGGCAACCGGAACGCCCGGGAGTCGAAGCCAGCGCCCAGCAGCAAGACCCGATGGTCGGGCTGCGTCTGGAGGCGTGCCTGAAGCCATTGGTCGATTAGGTAGTGGCGGGTGATGTTGGCGCCGTTCGCGGCAGTGAAGCTCTCGAAACCGCGGGAGACGGCCTGCCCCTCGTCGTCGAGGAAGCGTTCCGCCCAGGTGTCGCCCACGAGGGGATCGGCCGACCGGGCGTCACGCGCCCGCACGCCGGTGCAGTACCAGGCCGTCTTCGAGACCGGGTTGTCCATCCGTCCCTCTTTCCACTGTCGACGCGGGGCGAGCGTGCCGCCGCACCGACAATGTACGCCAACGCCGACAGTGACGACCGGCGCGACACGACACTCCGGCCAAGTTGCGCGTCAGGCCGGCCGTCGATATCCGCCCGGCACGCCGAGGGGCGACATCACCACCTGCCACAGCTGATTGGTCCGCGCGCGGAACGTGCCGGCGCACGACAGCAGGTAGTAGCGCCACATGCGGCGGAAGCGCTCGCCGTACTGTGCCGCGAACGCCGGCCACGCGGCCTCGAAGCGGGCATGCCACGCCATCAGCGTGCGGTCGTAGTCGGCGCCGAAGTTGTGGACATCTTCGATCAGGAAGATGCGTTCCGACCGATCGGCAATCTGGCCGAGGGACGGCAGCTCGCCATTCGGGAAGATGTAGCGGTCGATCCACGGGTCGGTCGGGGTGTTGCGCAGATTCGTTCCGATGGTGTGCAGCAGGAACAGGCCGTCGTCGACGAGACTGCGACGTGCCATCTCGAAATAGGCCTGGTGATTCTTGCTGCCGACGTGCTCGAACATGCCGACCGACGCGATGCGATCGAAGCGTTCGTGGCCGTCGCGATTGAACTCGCGGTAGTCAACCAGCCGGAACTCCACCGGCAGATCGCCCGAACGGGTCGCGCCGAAGGCTGCCTGCTCCTGTGAAATGGTGAGGCCGACACACGACACACCGTAGTGGCGCGCCGCGAAGTTCATCAGACTGCCCCAGCCGCAGCCGATGTCGAGCAGGCGCATGCCGGGCTGCAGGCCCAGCTTGCGGCAGATCAGATCGAGCTTGGCGTTCTGCGCGTCTTCGAGATTGTCGGCCTGCGCCCAATAGCCGCACGTGTAAGCGAGATTGCCGTCGAGCATCGCGGCGAAGAAATCGTTGCCGAGGTCGTAGTGGGCTTCACCCACCTGCCAGGTGCGGCGCAGGTTCTGCAGGTTGAACAGTTTGGCGCGCAGGCCCTGCACGGCCAGCGCCGCCGTGCCGACTTTTTCGTCGAGGCGACCATGCAACACGCGGCAGATGAATTCGTCGAGTGCCGCGCAATCCCACCAGCCATCCATGTAGCTCTCGCCCAGACCCAGGCTGCCACGGGCCAGCACGCGCTCGGGCACACGCACGTCGTGAATCTGCAGATCCCACGGCCTGTCACCGTTCAACTTCACGTCCACGAGGGCGAGCAACTGCGCGACGGCCTTGTATGCGCCGGATTGCGTTCGCGGGCGTTGCGCCAGTCGCCGCGCATCGGTGGGAACCGATGTCGATCGGTGGGCCGTAAAGCTGGAATGGGCTTGATTCATGACGTTCCCGATGTCGTACGTAGCCGGAATGGAAGACACGGATCTTAGCGGTAGCACCCATGACAGGCGAGCGTTTGCGACACGCCGATCGCAATTTTTTGCGATCGACTCGACCGGAATCGTTTGCGCACGATCACCGTTCTTCAAGAGTTCGTATTGCCTTCTATGACCGCACCGGTTTCGAAGAAAACACCATGGGCGATGTGATGAATCGATTTCGGAAAGCCTGGCGGAAAATGCCAGCGGCCATCGCCGAAGACCCGATCATCGGCCGACGCCGCGACGACCTCGCCGATGAACAGATCGTAGTTCTTCTCGTTGCGGGGCTCCGGAATCACCCTGCACTCGAGATAACCGAGACACCCGTCGATCAGCGGCACATCGATCGACGTTCCCGGATGCGTCGAGATGCCGTGCCGCGCGAACTTGTCCACGGCGCTCCCCGATTCCGAGCCCACCTGCCACGTCAACCGCACCTGGTCGGCCGATGGCACGTTGAGCGCGAACACGCCGGACTGCTCGATCAATCCGCGCGTATGGGTGGCTTTGTCGATGACGACCAGTACCTTCGGTGGATCGAAGTCCAGCGGCATCGCCCATGCCGCCGCCATCACGTTGCGTTCGCCGGCGTGGGCAGTGCTGACCAGCACGGTGGGCCCGTGATTCAGCAGCCGATAGGCTTTCGGCAATTCCACTGCGCGCAGATGTTCCACATTTCACTCCGCTTGCGACATGCACCGGAGAATTCCGGCGCCCGGCCGGAAGATACAAGGAACATCGCGGAAGGGGTTCGATCTCGTCCATCGGGTGCGAAGAAGGGGCATGCCCCTTCTTCACACGGTCTGCGATCGGCTCAGGCGGGCTTCGAGTCCGCGATGACGAACATCTTCTTCATTGGCTTCTTGATGTCCCACATCGTGGGCGTGCCCTTGGTCCACGAGCAGATGTCGCCGGGCTTGTAGCTGAACTTCTCGCCGGTCGCGAGCACTTCGATCTCGAGTTCGCCTTCGAGCACCAGGAACGTCTCGTCACCCGCATCGGACGAGAAATACATCTTGCAGACGCCGCAACGCCAGATGCCGACGTAGTACGTGTTGCCGGCGGAGCCTGCGGTGCGCGTCAGGACCATCTCGCCGAAGTCGACCATCTTGCCGTCCTTCTCGTACTGGAACGGAATCCAGTCGTTCATCTCGGTGCTGCCGCTGAAGAACAGTTGTGCGGTGTTCATGTCCATTGCAATGTCTCCTGGGGGTGGTTGCCGCCGGCGGGCCGGCGACATTGAAATGGCGGACTCTCAGAATCCCAGCTCGGCCCGCCGCGCTTCGGCCGTAGGCAACGGCGTCTGCGGCCCGATGAGCAGGGGCAGCTGACTACTGCGTTCGGCATTGATCGCGACCCACTGCGCGTACTCCTCGGGCACCGCGATGTCTTCGTAGATCGCCTGGACCGGGCAAGTCGGAATGCAGGCACCGCAATCGATGCAGGCCTCCGGATCGATGAACAACTGCTCGTCGCTCGCATGAAAGCATTCGACCGGGCAGACGGCGACACATTCGGTGAAGCGGCAGCGGATGCAGTTCTCGGTGACGACGTGGGGCATCGGACAACTTCCTTTCAATGCACGATGACGATGGGCACCATGGGGCGGCGTCAGCGCGCCGTCTCGACGGACTGTGCGGCGCGGGCCGCAGGCGCGCCGGCAGTAACCGGCGTGACATCGGTCAGCGCAACTTCCACCAGCGTGTCGGAAAACACAGCTGTGTTCGCCATGGCGCCATACTGATCGGACGTCACGATGTTGGCCGCATTGCCGTTGCGACTGAGCCCCAGCCAGTAGCCGATGTTGGTCAGCACCACGCCGCGCATGACGTCGTCGCTGACCAGGGCCTTGCCTTCGAACGCGCCGCGCGCATTCCAGACGCGCACGAACGTGCCCGACGCGATGCCGCGCGATTCGGCGTCTTCCGGGTGTATCACGATGAGCTGCTCACCCTGCCGCTTGAGCTGGATCTCATCGTTGCCCAATTGCGAGCTGAGGAAGGCGTGGGCCTTCGGCGAGACGATGCTGAGCGGGTACTGCGCCGCGAGCGCCGGATTCGATGCCGGCGATTCGAACGGCGGCAGGAAGTCGGGCAACGGATCGATGGGGTTGGTCGGCTGCGCGCCCGCATACATCTGGCGCCAGAACGGATTCACGAAGTTGCCCTTCTCCGCCATCGAGCTCTTGAATTCGCACTTGCCCGACGGCGTCGGGAAGTTGCCGTCGGCGTGCGGCGCGTACTGATCGGGCGGCGCGATGTTGAGCCGGATGAATCCTTTCTGCTTCAGCGCATCGAGCGTGATGCCCTGCATCTTCGGGTGATTCCAGTCGACGAACTCGATGATCATCTGCTCGTCGGTGCGCTGCCATTCCGGGTCGGTGAATCCCATGGCACCGGCCAGACGCCGGAACAGTTCCGTGTTCGACACGGCTTCACCGGGTGGCTCGATCGCGGGCTGGTTCAGCGTGAGGTACATGTGACCCCACGAATACATCAGGTCGAGCTGCTCGGCCTGCATGGTCGCGGGCAGCACGATGTCGGCATAGCGCGCCGTGTCGGTCAGCACCAGTTCGCTGACCACGGTGAACAGGTCTTCGCGCTGCAGACCTTCGCGGATGCGGTTCTGCTCGGTGCCCTGCGACAGCGGATTCGAATTGCAGACGAACAGCGAACGGATCGGCGGCGACGGATCTTCGGTGAGCCAGCGGCCGAGTTCGATCGCGTTCAGTACTCGGGTGCCGGGCTT
>JAHCKV010000092.1 GCA_026125595.1 Burkholderiales bacterium
TATGACCGCTGCAATCTGCAGCGCATCGAGTTCGCCACGCTCGATCTCGCGCGTCGCTGCGGCCTGAACGTCACGCAGGCGCGACTGGAACGCATCGCCGACAACGACGTGCTGATGCTGGAGCGCTTCGATCGCGAATATGCGGAGACGAAGCGCGGGAGCGGCTACCTGCGCTTCGGCCTCGTCAGTGCGTTGACGGTGCTCGATGCCGGTGACGGCCATCTCGATCGTGAGCGCTGGTCGTATCCACTGCTCGCCGACAACCTGCGTCGCTGGTCCGACAAACCCGAGGCCGACTGCGCCGAACTGTTCCGACGCATGGTCTTCAACGCCGCCGTGACCAACAACGACGATCATCCGCGCAACCACGCCCTGTTGCGTCGCCCGGGCGGCTGGCGGCTGTCGCCAGCCTACGATCTCGTGCCCTCGCCCGTCGTCAGCCTCGAACGGCGCGACCTCGCCATGACCGTCGGCCGATTCGGCCGCACCGCCAGCCTCTACAACCTGCTGTCGCAGACCGGACGATTCGGCTTGTCGATGGAAGAAGCGCGCGCCGAGATCGACCGGATGGTCGCCGCGATCCGCCAATGGCGCGAAAGCTTTTCCGCCTGCGGCGTATCGGCTCGCGACATCGAGCACATCGCAACGGCCATGCTGCCGGAGTGCTTCTTCTTCGAGCAGGCGGTGGGGAACTGAGACCGAGAGAAACCACAGCGAAGTCGTAAACGTCGATTCACAATCCTCGACCTGGTCGATTCACACGTCGATCTCAATCCCCATCAAGTCGATGCAGCTCTTTTCGCCGGCCGCAACTGATTCACCTTTACTGACAGATCGGCCACAACGGCAGAGGGCAACGCAGTGAAGCGACAAAGTGCTGGACCGGCTGGCGAGCAACCTGCGCGATGCCTTTCCGGAAATGACGGACTTTCGCGTGCGAACCTGAAGTTCATGCGCGCTTTCGCCCAAGCGTGGTCGGATGCTGCAATCGGCCAACAGGCTGTTAGCCAATTGCCTTGGGATCACAACGTGATGCTGTTGACCAAGTTGAAAGACCCCACTCTGCGCCTGCGCTACGCCGAGCAAGCGGTCGCCGAAGGCTGGTCACGCGCCACACTGGAACTCAATATCCGCACCTGCGCGACTATCCGTCCGGAGACGAAGCCGTCAGCGTGCTCGATCATGATTGCACGGTGGTGTAAGCATGCATCCGATCATGCGGCAAGCGTCGGGACCAAGCCTTGGCGCTACCTACTGGTGCCGCATGATGAGATTGTCGAATCGAATCGGCTCAGCGATTTCTGCGCTTCGAAGGAAAAATCTGAGGATCAGAAAAATTGCACTGACGCCCTCTTTTTTCATTGATTGGCGCGAAAATCCTTGGCCTGCCAACTACACCAACTCCACCATCAGATCATGCGCCGCCACGGTGTCGCCCGACTTCACGTGCACGGCGCGCACCGTGCCGTCGCGATATGACCGGATCTGCGATTCCATCTTCATGGCTTCGATGGAGATCAGCGGGTCACCGGCCTTGATGGCCTGCCCGACCTTCACCGCGACGGTGACGATCATGCCCGGCATCGGAGCCGGCACATGCCCGGCATTGCCCGGATCTGCTTGCACCCGCTTGGCCGCTTTCGGGGCACCGGCCTTCTCGATGCGCATCGTGCGGGCCTGACCGTTCAGCTCGAAGAAGACTTTCACTTCGCCTTCGTCTTCCGCCGGCGCGGTACCCTGCAGCCGGATGACGAGTGTCTTGCCGGGATCGAGATCGACGGCAATCTCCTCGCGCTCGGCCATGCCGTAGAAGCAGGTCGGCGTCGGCAGAATGCCGATGTCACCGTACTGCCGGTAGTGCTCGGCGAATTCCTTGAACACCTTCGGATACATCAGGTACGACGCGAGATCGGTGTCGCCCACCTGATGACCGATGGCTTTCTCGGCTTCCTTGCGCGCCGCTTCCAGATCCACCGGGGCGAGCGTGTCGCCGGGGCGATAGGGCTTCGGCGGTTCCGGCAGGATGGCCGACGCCGTATCGCAACGAAGTACCTTGCGTGACAACGCCTCCGGAAAACCATCGGGCGGGAAACCCAGTTCGCCCTTGAACAGCGACACGACGGATTCCGGAAACGCCACGTCGCGCTCCGGATCGAGCACCGCTTCGGGCGTGAGGTCGTTGGCCACCATGAACAGCGCCATGTCGCCCACCACCTTCGACGTCGGCGTGACTTTCACGATGTCGCCGAACATGCGGTTCACGTCCGCGTAGGTCTGCGAGACTTCGGGCCAGCGATGCTCCAACCCCATGGCGCGCGCCTGCTCACGCAGATTCGTGTATTGCCCGCCGGGCATCTCATGCTTGTAGACATCGGCCGTGCCCGAGCGCATGTCGGCTTCGAACGGGGCGTAGTACTTGCGCACGCCTTCCCAGTAGTGCGAAAGCGATTGCAGCACGTTGCGATCGAGCCCCGGCCCGCACGGGTCGCGTTCCGTGCCTTCCAGCGCCGCGACGATGGCGCCGAGGTTCGGTTGCGACGTGAGGCCGCTCATCGCATCGAGCGCACCATCGACGGCATCGACCCCCGCGTCCACCGCGGCCAGCACCGAGGCCGCGGCGATGCCGCTGGTGTCGTGCGTGTGGAAGTGGATCGGCAGCCCTGTCTCTTCCTTCAGCGCCTTGACCAGCGTCGAGATGGCCCGCGGCCGGCACACGCCGGCCATGTCCTTGATGCCGAGAATGTGCACGCCGGCATCCTTCAACTGCCGCGCGATATCCAGGTAGTAGTCGAGCGAGAACTTGCGCGTCGTGTCGTGCAGATCGGCGGTGTAGCAGATGGCGCCTTCGCACAACGCGCCGGTCTCCAGCACCGCGTCGATGGCGACGCGCATGTTGGTGACCCAGTTGAGCGAGTCGAACACACGGAACAGATCGACCCCACCCTTGCCGTCGACGCCCTTGGCCGCCTGCTGCACGAAATACCGCACGACGTTGTCGGGGTAGTTGGTGTAGCCCACGGCATTCGATGAGCGCAGCAGCATCTGGAACAACACGTTCGGCACCTGCTCGCGCAACCGCGCCAGCCGCTGCCACGGATCCTCCTTCAGGAAGCGCAGCGCAACGTCGAACGTCGCACCGCCCCAGCACTCCATCGAAAACAATCCGGGCGCCAACCGCGCATACGCCGGCGCGATGCGCAGCATGTCGGCCGTGCGCATGCGCGTCGCGAACAGCGACTGGTGCGCGTCGCGCATCGTCGTGTCGGTCAGCAAGACGGGCTTCTGCTCGAGCATCCACGCGGCGAACTTCTCCGGACCCACGGCCTTCAGACGATCACGGGTGCCGGCCGGCATCGGCGCCGTCAAATCGACGGCCGGCTGGATGACGTGGGCGTGCGTCAGATCGGGCTTCTGCCGCCCCTTCATGTCCGGGTGGCCGTTGACCGTGATCTCGCCGATGTAGCGCAGCACACGGGTGGCCCGATCGCGCCGCTTCGCGAACTTGAACAGCTCCGGCGTCGTGTCGATGAAACGGGTGGTCACCGTGCCGGCGACGAAATCCGCGTGGTTGATCACGTTCTCGACGAACTGCAGGTTCGTCGACACACCGCGGATGCGGAACTCGCGCAGCCCGCGGTCCATCCGGCGGATCGCTTCGGCCGCGGTCGGCGCCCAGGCCGTCACCTTCACGAGCAACGAGTCGTAGAACGGCGTGATCACGGCGCCGGTGTAGGCGGTGCCGCCGTCGAGGCGCAGTCCGAACCCGGCCGCGCTGCGATAGGCCGCGATGCGGCCGTAGTCGGGCGTGAAGTTGTTCTCCGGATCTTCTGTGGTGATCCGGCATTGCAGCGCGTGGCCGTTCAGGCGGATGTTCTCCTGCGCCGGCACGGGGCAGTTCGCGTCGCCGATGCGCGCGCCTTCCGTGATGCGGATCTGCGATTGCACGACGTCGATGCCGGTCACCTGCTCCGTCACCGTGTGCTCCACCTGGATCCGCGGATTCACCTCGATGAAATAGAACTTGCTGGTGTCGGCATCCATCAGGAACTCGACGGTGCCGGCGTGCGTGTAGTTCACCGCGCGCGCCAATCGCAGCGCGGCTTCGCACAGCTCGGCGCGGCCGTTGTCGTCGAGATAAGGCGCCGGCGCACGCTCCACCACTTTCTGGTTGCGTCGCTGCACCGAGCAATCGCGCTCAAACAAATGCACGACGTTGCCGTGGGTGTCGCCCATGATCTGGACTTCCACGTGCCGCGCGCGTCGCACGAGTTTTTCGAGGTAGACCTCGTCGTTGCCGAACGCCGCACCGGCTTCGCGCCGGGCCACGTCGAGCTGCGCGTCGAGATCCGCTTCGGTCTCGATCACGCGCATGCCACGGCCGCCGCCGCCCCAGCTCGCCTTCAGCATCAACGGGTAGCCGACTTCCGCCGCCATCTTCTTCACCTCCGCCATGTCCCGCGGCAGCGGTCCGGTCGC
This sequence comes from Burkholderiales bacterium, assembly GCA_026125595.1. Classification (GTDB taxonomy): domain Bacteria; phylum Pseudomonadota; class Gammaproteobacteria; order Burkholderiales. Next base: position 4,477 of record JAHCKV010000092.1, read on the forward strand.
GGGCATCACCGGCACGCCTGCGGCCACGGCGGCATTGCGCGCGGCCACCTTGTTGCCGAGCGTGGTCATCACCTCGGGCTTCGGTCCGATGAAGCGGATGCCGGCTTCGGCACAGGCTTTCGCGAAATCGGGGTTCTCGGACAGGAAGCCGTATCCCGGGTGAATCGCGTCGACCCTGGCCCGCTTCGCGATCCGGATGATGTCGGGAATGTCGAGGTAGGCCTGCAGCGGCTTCTTGCCTTCGCCGACCCGATAGCTTTCGTCCGCCTTGAAGCGATGCAGCGCGAAACGATCTTCGTTGGAATAGATGGATACGGTGCGGATGCCGAGTTCGGCGGCGGCACGCATCACGCGGATGGCGATCTCGGATCGGTTCGCGACGAGCAGGGACTTGATGGCGGGCATGGTGACGAGGCGCTTCGGGAGTTTCGGGGCGGGACCGAGACGGTCACCCCGATGTTCTCACGGCCGGCGCATCGGCGGAACGGTGCAGGTGATTCCCCGCGGCTCGATCGGGACGCGCATGCCGTTCGAATGGACATGGCGCCGCAGTTCGCGCTGCCTTGGTGCGTTCGAGAGGCTCGCGCACCAGAATGGGAGTTCCAAAAAAGAAAAACCCGACACGGTTACCCGTGCCGGGTTCGAGGGTGGCCTTCTGCTGCTGCGGTCGATCAGGCCACGGTCACTGCTTCCTCGGCTTCCGGCAAGCCTTCGATCGCCGTGCGGACCGCGTCTTCCACGCGGTCGAGGAACACGAACTTCAGCTTCTCCCGCGCTTCGGCCGGCACGTCGTCGAGGTCCCGCGCGTTGCGCCGCGGCAGCATCACGGTGGTGATGCCGGCCCGCAGTGCGGCGAGGGTCTTCTCCTTCACGCCGCCGATCGGCAGCACCAGCCCGCGCAGCGAGATCTCGCCGGTCATGGCCACGTCGGCGCGGATCGGCCGGTCGGTGAGCAACGACGCCAACGCCAGGAACATCGCGACACCGGCGCTCGGACCATCCTTCGGCGTGGCACCCGCCGGCACGTGGACGTGGATGTCCACGTCATCGAGCTTGCGCCCGACCCAGGTCTTGGCGAGTGTCAGCGCGGCCTGGGCCGATTCCTTCATCACGTCGCCCAACTGACCGGTGAGGATCAGCTTGCCGCTGCCCGCAACCTTGTTGGCTTCGATGAACAGGATGTCTCCTCCAACCGGCGTCCACGCGAGTCCGGTCGCCACGCCCGGCACACCGGTCCGCAACGCGATCTCGTTGTCGAATCGCACCGCGCCCAGAATGCCGTGCAGATCCGGCGTGTCGATCGTGATCGGACCGGCTTCACCTTCGGCGACCTGCATCGCGACCCGCCGCAGCACGGAACCGACCTCACGCTCCAGGTTCCGCACGCCCGCTTCGCGGGTGTAATCCCGCACGATGCTGCGCAAGGCGTCTTCGGTCACGCTCGCCTGCTCCGGCTTCAGCCCGTTGGCATCGAGCTGACGCTGCACCAGGTAGCGCTTCGCGATCTCGAACTTCTCGGCCTCGGTGTAGCCGGGCAACTGGATGATCTCCATCCGGTCGCGCAGCGGTCCGGGAATCGTGTCGAGCTGGTTCGCCGTGGCGATGAACAACACCTTCGACAGGTCGAAATCGACGCCGAGGTAGTTGTCGCGGAAGCGCGCGTTCTGCTCCGGATCGAGCACTTCGAGCATCGCCGATCCCGGATCGCCGTGGAAACCGCCGGCACCGAGCTTGTCGATCTCGTCGAGCATGAGCACCGCCTGCCGCGAACCGGCCCGCTTCAACGCCTGGATGATGTTGCCCGGCAGCGCGCCGATGTACGTGCGGCGGTGACCGCGGATCTCGGCCTCGTCGTGCACGCCACCCAACGCCACCCGCTGGAACGGACGACCGGTCGCCTTCGCGATCGACTGGCCGAGCGACGTCTTGCCCACGCCGGGCGGACCGACGAAGCACAGGATCGGGCTCTTGCCGTTCGGCGCGAGCTTGCGCACCGCCAGGTGCTCGAGCACCCGCCGCTTGATCTTCTCCAGGCCGTAGTGGTCGTCGTCGAGGACGCGACGCGCCGCCGCGATGTCGATGGACTTCGCGTCTTCGTCCTTCCACGGCAACTCGGTCAGCCATTCGAGATAGGTGCGCAGCATCGACGATTCACCGGAGTTCTCGCCCATGCGCTGCAGGCGCTTGAATTCCTTCCGCGCATGCTTGGCGGTGTCTTCGGGCATGCCGGCTTCGTCGATGGCCTTGCCGAGCTCTTCCAGTTCGGCTGCCGTCTCTTCGTTGTCGCCCAACTCCTTGTGGATCTGGCGCAGTTGCTCGCGCAGCACGTGTTCGCGCTGGCGCTCGTCGAACTCCTTCTTCGTCTTCTCGCCAATCTCGCGCGACAGGCGCAACACTTCCACCCGCGCGCCGAGCAGGTCGAGCACGCGATCGAGCCGCCGCTTCAGATCGAAGGTTTCGAGCACCTCCTGCTTCTCCTCGACCTTCACATCGAGCAGATTCGCGACGATGTCGGCGAGCGCGGCCGGTGAATCCACCGCCTGCACCACACCGGCCAGTTCGTCGGGCACGTTGGGCAGAAGCTGAATGGCTTCCACCGCTTTCTCCTTCAATTGCAGAAAGCGCGCCTCGATCTCGGACCCTTCTTCTTCGGGCTGCTCGACAAACGCCACGCGGGCCACGAGGAACGGCCAGCCTTCCAGGAACTCGAGCACGCGGAATCGCGATTGTCCCTGCACGACGAGGTGATGCACCTCTTCGCCGGCCGTCATGTAGCGGACAATCTGGCCGACCGTCCCGACCCAGCGCAGATCTTCCGGTGCGACATCGGTCTGCTCCGGATCACGCTGGAGCAGAAAACCCACGCGGCGATCGTGCTTGACCGCTTCCTGTGCGGCGGCAATGGACGAGGCCCGCCCCACCGTCACGGGGGACAGGGCGCCGGGAAAAAGCACCGCATTGCGCGTCGGGATCAGGATCAAGGCGTCGTCCGGCAATGGCTTCAACGGCCGGCCGGACCGCCCCGACACGACAGCGCCCGACGCACGGCGGCCGTCTTCGGCATCGAGCAATTCCTGGTTACTGGGCCACGGATTCATGGAGCGTCTCCTGGGTACTGCAGGTGCGGCCGCCACCGCGCGCCCTCTCGGGCACCGTCCGGTCGCGGATTCTGTCGGGGTAGATGACGCCTGCGGAACGGGATTCAAGTGGCCGGCCCGCGTCCAGACGCATACCGGCTATCGATCGGAGGGGACGGCCTTCATCCGGTGACGCGGAGGTCGAGCCCTGGGTCGCTTCGGCCGAGGCGATGGGTGGGGGAGCGCTGCTCGACAGGCTCTCCAGCTGACGGGGCGTCAGGGCGGCGCCATCCGCAGCGTCGATTCGCTTCACGACACCGGGTGGATTCCCCGGTCAGGGCGACACGCCCGTCGTTCAGCGGATGCCGGACGACACCACGGCGAACGAAAAGAAGCACCGAAGGCCGGTACGCAATGCCGGCCTTCGGTGGAAATGAGCGCCGCTACTGCATCAGGGAACGGCCACGGCGCTCCATCAGACGACCCGGCAGATCCGGATCGAAGATTCTGCGGCGTCAGCCGCGCGGGCCACCGCCGCGCCGGAAATGCTTCCAGTCGACTTTGTTCGGCGTATCGCTTTGGATGGAACGCTCGGACCACTGCGCATCCTTGCATTCGCAGCGAGGCGCTTGCACGGCCGGCTCTTCCGCTTCGGCCGCATGGACCGGTGCCGTCATCAGCGCCATGGCGCCCAGAAAACCACCGATGAACAGACCCTTGGCAACGTGACGCCTGGGCCCGACAGCCTTGAATCGAGATGCTCCGTGATGGTTCATGTCGTACTCCTATTGTTTTGAAAACTGCGTCGAATACTGCGCGCAGTCCCCATTGTGGGAGTCGACTCGTGCGGGAGGATGTCCTCAATGTAACGATTTGTGACTACTTCGGCGCGCCCTGCAGCGTCACCGCGAACACGCTGCCACCACCTTCCCGTGCGAAGCACCGCACATCACCGCCGTGGCGGCGCGCGATCTGCCGCACCAGCGCGAGACCGAGCCCGACCCCCTCGCCGGTCTCGCGCATGCCGTGCAGCCGATGGAACGGCTCGAAGATGCGTTCACGCTCGTCTTCCGGCACGCCGGGGCCGCGATCCGACACCGTGAGCACGATGCCGGCCGCAGACGGCGAACACGCGGCCTCGATGCCGCTCGGCCCCCCATGGCGTCGCGCGTTCTCCAGCAGATTGCGGATCATCCGGCGCAGCAATCGCGGCTCGCCCCGCAGCGTCGCCGACTGGCCCGATACTTCGGCGTCGACCGCCGCCGCTTCCTCGGCCAGTAGTGCCAGCAGATCCACGTCCTCCAGACGATCGGCCGCAACGCCGGCATCGAGGCGACTCGATTCGAGCAACTCGTCGATCAGCGCATCGAGTTCGGCGATGTCCTGGGTCAGCCGCGCTTTCAACTCGGGCCGATCCGGCGACGACAGCAGTTCCGCCGCCATCCGCATGCGCGCCAGCGGCGAGCGCAATTCGTGCGACACATTGGCGAGCATCGACCGCTGTCCGCCGACCAGCGCCTCGATACGCTCCGCCGCGCGGTTGAAGCTGCGTGCGAGATCGGCCACTTCGTCGCGCCCCTCGACCTCGATCCGCGCCTTCAGATCGCCGGCGCCGAGCGCTTCGACGCGGGCCCGCAGTCGTTCCAGCCGCTGCGTGACGCGACGGACGACGAAGAACGCGCCCACCGCCGTCGTGGCCAGCAGAAGCCCCGCCGCACCCGCCAACCCGACCGCCGGTGGACGCCGACGAATGCCGACGCTCACCGTGCGACCGTCCTCGAGTTTGAGGATGACGATCGGTCCGCCGGGGGTGCGCAACACACGACTGGACCGCACATCCGGCGGGGGCGGGGGCAGCGGCCGACCGCTGTGTGCGGTCAGGCGACCCGCGGCGTCGTGCACGGTCACGTCGGCCGACAACCGCTCCGCGATACGATGGATCCGCTGCTGCAGTTCGGGCGATGGCGGTGGCCCGGGCTTCGGCGGCGGCGCATCGGGACGTGGAATCCGATCCGTGGGAGACGCGGGCAGCGCATCGCCCACCAGCAGCGCGACGGTCTCCAGCATGTCGCCACCGGCACGGTCGTCGGGCAGCAGCCACCACAAACCGCCAAGCAACAGGCCAAACACCAACAGCACGCCGAGGAACGCGAACCAGATGCGCAGATACAGGCGGTTGAAGATGCGCGATGTCACGTCAGTTCTGTTCGCGGGCGAACACGTAGCCCGCGCCGCGGACGGTCAGGATGCGGCGCGGATGCTTCGGGTCGTC
>JAHCKV010000093.1 GCA_026125595.1 Burkholderiales bacterium
CACCGCCATTGCGACGATGCCGGCGCCGGGGATGAACACCAGCCAGGGCGCAGCCGTGAAGTAGCTCTGGTTCTCGTAGATGATGTTGCCCCACGACGGCGTCGGGGGCTGCACGCCGATGCCGAGGAACGACAGCGTCGCTTCGAGCAGCACGGTGGTCGCGATGCCGAGGGTGCCGTAGACGACCAGCATCGGCACCAGGTGCGGGACGATGTGCCGGAACAGCACGCGGCTGCGTGTCGCCCCGAGGCTGCGCACCGCCTCGACGAACTCGCGTTCCGACAGCGACACGGTCTGCGTGTAGACGACGCGCGCCACCTGCACCCAGTTCACCATCGCGATGACCATCGCGACGATCCACAGGCTCGGCGTGAAGATCGCGGCCAGCGTGATCGCCATCAGCAGCGCCGGAAACGCCATCATCAGGTCGGTGAACCGCATCAGCACCGTGCCGAACCAGCCCCTCAGGTATCCCGCCGTGACGCCGACCAGCGTGCCGATGACCAGCGACACGCCGTTGGCCACCAGACCGATGACCAGGGACGTCTGTGCACCGTAGATCACGCGGGACAACAGGTCTCGGCCGAGCAGATCGGTGCCGAGCCAGAACTTCCCGTTCGGCGGCAACGGCGCACCTTCCAGCGTCAAGCCGTCGAAGAATGTCTCCTCGGGCGGGAAAGGCGCCACCCACGGCGCTGCGGCGGCGGCGATGGCCAGCAGCAGCACGAACACGGCGGCGGCCAGCGCGAACTTGTGCAGACGCAGGAAGGTCAACGGCGCTCGATTGCGAAAAGAAATGGCGCACCCGGGTGCAATGGCTGTGCCCAGTGCGAACGGGTGGGACGCATGCCCGCCGCACCTCCGATATCAGGGACTTAGCTTGGATCTGCCGATCGGCAACGACACCTGTGACCGCTGCTTCCGCGAGCATGCACCGCGACGAGGCACGAAATCACGCCCGCGCCCGGCGATGGCGCAAAGATAGTTGGCCAGCGCCGGGGCACAGGCCTAAAGTTTGTCTCGATCGGGCAGATATATCCAGAGGACGTGGTGCACGGGCTCCGGCATCGGGCAGCCGGCACGACGTCGCAGTGGACAGTAGTCGCAGCAGACAGGCCACGGCCTCTCGCGCGGCCGACTCGGCAAACCCATCGAAAGGTGGGGACGCAAAGCCTCCGGTCTACGGCCCCCACGGGCTAGGACAGCGGGGCTGCCAGATGCATCGCATGACGATGCGGCGACCGGCACCGGGCGACGCGTCGGCCGCGTCATCCGTCCCCCTTCGAAGACGCCGGTCACGGCGCGTCCCGTGGTCCTGATGGCATCCCGCAGTGAGGGAGTGAGACTGAAGATGAGCAGCAATACCGCCAACGTGATCGCGTTTCCACCCGGCAAGACCGTCCCGCCCGAACCCGGATCCCCGGCCGCGCTGCTGCGCGAGTGCCGGACGACCACCGTCGACCGGCTGTCCGACGCCCTGTCGAAGGCCTTCGACAAGGTGGTGGACGAGCTCTACGATCTCGCCGAGCAGTCGCTCGATCGTGACAACCGCGACTACTACCTGAAGGCGAAGGACGAATGGCCCACGTTGCGGCCCCGTATCGAATCGCGCTTCAAGGAACTGCTCGGCGAAGTGTTCGATCGCAAGCTGCGCGGGGACAAGGACGAAGATCCGGTCTTTGCCGGTGTGCAGACGGCGTGGTCCGAGCTCTCGCTGGTGGCCGACGGCGACCTCGAAGAAAGCATGCGCTTCACCGAGGTGGCCAGTCGCATCCGCAACGGCGCCGACGAAGATCTCGTGGCGCTGGATCAGCGCATGGCGATCGTGCTCGAACGCCCCGGACTCGAAGCCCACGACAATCCGCTCGCGCCGGTGGCGATCTGCGATGCATTCCGGTCGGCGACCGGGCTCGTGGAATCGGGCATGCGCATGAAGCTGCTGCTGATCCGCCAGTTCGATCAGCACGTCCGGCCAGAGGTCCCGAAGCTGTACCGCGAGATCAATGATTTCCTGAAGAAGAACGGCGTCCTGCCGTCGATCCGCTACGGCGGCCTGAAGAAGCCGGAAACCGGTACCGGTCCTGTGACCGGGCCCGGCGGCGGGCCCGCCATCGTCGGCAGCGTCACGTTGCCGGTCGTCGCGGGCGGTACCCCGACTGCGGGCGGTGCGGGCGTGGCGATCGCGGGGATGCCGGCCGGCGTCTCCATCGGTGGAATGCCGGGTGGCGTCGGTGTCCCGGTCGCCGGGATGCCCGGCGGGGGCGTCGCAGCCGGAGGCGTGGGTGGAGCCGGGGGCGGTGACGGCGCCCAGGATCCGTTCGCGATGCTGCAGCAATTGATGATGATGAACCTGGCCCGGGGCGTGGCACTTCCGGGCGGTGGCACCGGCATTCCAGGGAGAGGCGGTCTCGGCGTCGGTGGCGCTGGCGGTGTCGGCGGTGTCGGCGGTGTCGGCGGTGTCGGCGGGCCGGTCGGATTCGCAGGTGGCACCGGCGTTCCGGGCGGTGTGCCCGGCGTCGGCGGCATTCCCGGCGGCGGCGGCTTCCTGCCGGGTGGCGCGCCCGGCGTCGCGGGAAGTGGCGGTGGCGGGATCGGCGGATTCGCCGGCGGTGGTGGCGGTGGTGGATCCGGCCTGGCCGGCGGACCCGGATCTGGAACCGCAGTCGGTGGCGGGGGATTCGCGTTTCCCGGCGGTTTTGTCGGATCGTTGACCCGGTTGCAGCACGGTGATTTCGCCGCGCTGCCACCCGACGTGCCGAGTGCGTTCTCGCTGGCCGAGATGCCCCTCGATATCCCGGTGGACGGCAGCATCGACGAGATGGGCGGGGCCGGCGGCCCGACGCCTTCGCCGGCCCAAGCGCGCAACGTGCTGCGTGGGCTGAAGAACACGAGCCTCGCCGGTCAGATGGGCCAGATGGACACCGTCACGCTGGACATCGTGGCGATGCTGTTCGACCAGATCTTCGGCGACGAGCGCATTCCGGCGCCGATGAAGGCGCTGATCGGGCGCCTGCAGATTCCGATGCTGAAGGTCGCCGTGCTGGACAAGCAGTTCTTCTCGAAGAAGAACCACCCGGCGAGACGGATGCTCGACACGCTGGGCGAGTTGTCGCTCGGCCTCGGCGAAGGCTTCGACGCATCGAGCACGCTGTACCGTCGCATCGAATCGATCCTGCAGCGGCTGCTGGCGGATTTCGAGGAAGACGTCGACGTCTTCGATCGCGTGTCGGTCGAACTCGAATCCCTGATCGAAGATGCCAATCGCACGGCCGACCAGGCGGCGAAGAAGGAATCGAAACGCATCGCCGATCGCGAGCGCGTCGAAGTGGCACGGCTGTTCGCGCAGAACGAGATCCGCGCCCGGCTGCAGCGGCAACGGCTGCCGCGCGGCGTCGTGCGCTTCCTCGCGACGGAGTGGCTGAAGCTGCTGATCCTGGCCTACGCCAAGGGCGGACGGGAGAGCCGCGCTTGGAAGAGTCTGGTCGAAACCATGGACATTCTCGTCTGGAGCCTGACGCCGAAGGCGACGACCGAAGAGCGCAAGAAACTCGTGTCACTGTTGCCGGCGCTGCTGAAGCGCCTGTCCACCGGCATGCAGGTCATCGGCACCCAGGACGATGTCCGCGAACGTTTCAATTCGGTGCTGATGCGGTGTCACTCCCGCGCCATCGGCGGTGACGCCCGCGCGGACTCGCAACTGGCAGCCGAACGCGCCGCCGCAACGGAGAAGGCGCAATCCGCGGCACAGACCGTTGCGGCGAGAACGCCCGCCGCCCCGACGCCCGCGGCAGCAACAGCTCCGGTCGTGCCGACCGTCACGGCCCCGGCAACCCCGGCGCCGACACCCCCGGCCGCCGAGACGCCGGCGGAGTTCACGCCCCCGTGGATGCAACCGGCCGCGATCAGCACACCGCTGCCGCAGATCGACCAGCCCCTGTCCGGCGATGTGTTCGCCGCCGATCTGCCGCCGCCGGCCTCGATCACGGGGTCCGACATCGACAAGACCCTGCCGGGGCGACCGGTCGCAGGCTCGCGGCCCCCGGCCGACGTGGCCACTCCGGACACCGACAAGACCTTGCCGGGACGCAAGCCGCTGCCCACGCGCGGGTTGCCGTCGGCCGCCGCTGCCGCATCGATCCCCGACACCGACAAGACGCTTCCCGGTGGACGCCTCGGTGCAACCGGCAGCACCCCGCCGCCCATCGATGTCGATCAGACCTTGCCGGGCAGCATCGCCTACGCACTGGACGCGACCCCGCCCGCCGGCCCCGCGGACTTCGAAAAGACCATGGTGCTGCCGGACCGGAAGAACGTCGCACCGCCGACCGGTACCACGGACTTCGAAAAAACGATGGTGCTGCCGGATCGGAAGGCGTTGTCGGCCGCCGACGCGTCGGACCTCGACAGGACCGTGGTCCTGCCCGACCGGAAGCCTGTGCCGCCGGTGATTCCGACCCTGCAGCAGGAGCCTCCACCACCACCGAAATCGTCGGCGCCTCCCCCGACGCTGACACCGGAACCGGCGAAGCCGGTCGCACCGCCACCGGTCATGGCGCCACCGTCGGCGTTCTCGTCGGCACCAGCGCACGGCATGATGGTCGAGGAGATCGACCCGGACGACGCCGAGGCGATGGCGCTGGCCGCGGCGCCGGCTCCGGCGCCCGAGCCGGAAATAGTCGCCACGGTTCAACCCGTCGCGATCCAGGAAGACCTGCGCACCGTCGACGCGCCGGACTCGCTGCCGACCGTGACGGTGAAGAATCCGTTCGGCGATGGCGACATTCAGGTCGAGGAGGTGTCGTTCGGCGATCTGCCGGGCTTCACGCGCGCGCCGGGTGCGCCGGCTCCCGTCGCGGGCGATCAGTACACCGAGATGGCGGCGGCCATGGCTGAAGGCGACTGGATCGAAATCCGCGAAGACGAACGCGAGCCGGTCCAGGCGCGGTTGTCGTTCATCAGTCCGTATCGCAGCACGTTCGTGTTCAGCAACCGCAAAGGCCAGCAGATCGCGGAGATGTCGCTGTATCAGCTGACGCGGGATCTGCGCTGCGGCCGGATCGTCACGCTACAGAACGTCCCGCTGTTCGATCGCGCCTTCAGCGGCCTCGTCGGCATGCTGAAGAAGGGCGCCGAAGCGTAGCCCGATCGGGGCCCGCCGAACGGCCACGGACGACGACGCGCGCTTGGACGCAGCGGCAGCTTGTGGCTAGAATGACTCCATGAACGCGCGTCTCTGGTCGTTTGCGTATTTCCACTTTCCCCGCCCGGCGGCGGAGGAAGCAGGCTGACGCGCACCCGGCAGACGCCCGAATCCGAAACCGCCCGGCCCAGTGCCCGGCGGTTTTTTTTTGCCTGAACCGACCCCATGGATGAATCATGAATACCGTCACCGACGATCTGCGCATCCGCGAAATCAAGGAACTCGCGCCGCCCGCCCACCTGCTGCGCGAGTTTCCGTGCACGGATACGGCGGCGGTCACGGTCTCCACGGCCCGCAACGCCATCCACGACATCCTGCACGGAAACGACGATCGTCTGGTGGTCGTGATCGGCCCTTGCTCCATCCACGACCCGGTCGCCGCGCGCGAGTACGCCAATCGATTGCTGGATGAACGCCGCCGCCACTCGGCCGATCTGGAAGTGGTGATGCGGGTGTATTTCGAGAAACCGCGGACCACAGTGGGCTGGAAGGGGCTGATCAACGATCCCCATCTGGACGGCAGCTTCGACATCAATCGCGGGCTGCGCATCGCGCGGGACTTGTTGCTCGATATCGCCGATCTCGGTTTGCCGGCCGGCTGCGAGTTTCTCGACATGATCACGCCGCAGTACAGCGCGGACCTGGTGTCGTGGGGCGCGATCGGTGCCCGCACCACCGAGAGCCAGGTGCATCGGGAGCTTGCGTCCGGCCTGTCGTGCCCGGTCGGCTTCAAGAACGGCACCGACGGCAACGTGAAGATCGCCGTGGATGCGGTCAAGGCCGCGGGGCAGCCGCACCATTTCCTGTCTGTGACGAAGGGCGGCCATTCGGCCATCGTGTCCACCGCCGGCAACGACGACTGCCACGTGATCCTGCGCGGCGGCAAGACACCGAACTACGATGCCGCCAGTATCGAGGCAGCCTGCGCCGAGATCACCAAGGCCGGCTTGCCGCCGTATCTGATGGTGGACGCCAGCCACGCCAACAGCCGCAAGGACCCGCAGAACCAGATCGGCGTCTGCGAAGACCTCGGTCGTCAGATCGCCGGCGGCGATGGCCGCATCGTCGGCATCATGGTGGAAAGCCACCTGGTGGCGGGCCGGCAGGATCTCGTGCCCGGATGCCCGCTGGTGTATGGCCAGAGCATCACCGACGGCTGCGTCGGCTGGGACGACAGCGTGAAGATCCTCGACGGACTGGCCGCGAGTGTCCGCGCACGGCGTCTGCGGCGCAGCGCCGCCGCCTGATCAGGACCGCAAGCCGATCAGATCACGGTAGGCGCGGATCGAATCGTCCACGTCGAACCGCGCGCGCACGAAATCACGTGCCGCGCGGCGCAGCGGCGCGAAGCGCCCGGGCGCTACGAGCGCTTCGACGACGCGATCGGCGATGCCATCCACGTCGAAGAAATCCACCAGCAAGCCGGTGCGGCCCTCTTCGACCACCTCCGCGACCGGCGGAGTCCGCGACCCGATCACCAGACACGACGCCGACATCGCTTCGAGCAGCGACCACGACAGCACGAACGGATACGTCAGGTACACGTGGGCGGCGGACACCTGCAGCACCTTGCGGTACGTGTCGTACGGCACCCAACCGAGGAAATGCGCGCGCCCCGGATCGAGCGGCACCTCGGCCAGCATCTTCTCGCGCCAGTGCGCGGCGCCCTTCGGACGGCGGCCATAGCTCACGTTGTCGCCGCCGACGAACACGACATGACAATCGGGCACGCGCTCGAGGATTCGCCGCGCCGCCCGCATGAACACGTGGAAGCCCCGATAGGGCTCGAGATTGCGGGCCACGTAGGTGACGACCCTGTCGCCAGCTCGCAGCACGGTGCCATCGGGCAGTCGCAACGTCGCAGCCGGATCGGCGACGACCTGGTCGACATCGATTCCTTCGTGAACGACTTCGATCTTCGGCTGGAACACGGTCGGGAACAACGATCGCTGCCACGGCGTCGCGGAGATGCCGACATCGGTGGATTCGAGCGACACGAGCACGTGCCCGTTGCCGGTCCGCACGCGCAGTCGATCGTCGATGGTCGCCGGGAACTCCGGGTCGTACCCGAGATCGACCCCGGCCGCGTGGTGAAAGAACTCGCACAACCCGAGCAGCCGGGTATCGGGAAACACCTCCTTCACGTACAGTGCCTCGCCCCAACCGAGATGCGCGAGCACCACATCGGGTTTCCAGCCCTTGCGCTTCAACTCGAGCAGCACCCGCACCACCGCCTGTCCGTACAGCACGGCGGACTCGATGGATCGAACGTACTTGTGGGTTTCCTTGCCGGGCTCGCGGGCCAGGTCGTACGCCATGAAACCCGGACCGCCGGGTAGCCCCGGTGCGGTCTTGCGGCCGATCGCCAGCAACTCCACGGCGGGATCGGCATGCAGATGCCGCGCGAGATGCTTGAACTGACCCGGAAAATTCTGATGAATGAGCAAGACCCTCATGGCCCCGAATTGTACCGACGAGCACCGTTCGCACCGTCGCGGACGCACGGGATAATGCGAGCCATGCACCCACCGAAGCGCGTCCGTTGAGTCCGCCCGCCCTCGCCGGAACCGTCGTCGCCGCGTTCGGCCGCAGCTATGACGTGGAACTGGCCGACGGATCGGTGCTGTCCTGCTTCCCGCGGGGCAAACGCAGCGAGATCGCCTGTGGCGATCAGGTGCGGATCAGTCGCACGTCGGACAATCAGGGCGTGATCGACGCGGTCGATCCGCGGTCGACGTTGTTCTATCGGTCGGACGCGTGGCGCCAGAAGCTGATCGCCGCCAACGTGACACAGATCGTCGTCGTGCTCGCGGCATCACCGAGCTACTACGAAGACCTGCTGACGCGTTGTCTGGTCGCCGCGGAACAGGCCGGCATCCGCGGCCTGATCATTCTCAACAAATGCGATCTCGACGTGGCGGCGGCGCTCGACTCGTTGCGGCTGTACGAACAGCTGGGCTACACGCTGCTGCCGCTGACCGCCGCAACCGACGTCGCACCGTTGCGACCGCATCTCGCGGGACACACCAGCGTGCTCGTCGGCCAGTCGGGCATGGGCAAGTCGACCATCATCAACGGGCTCGTGCCGGCCGCGCGCGCCGCCACCGCGGAAATCTCGGCGGTGCTCGATTCCGGCAAGCACACGACGACCCATGCGCGGCTGTATCGGCTCGACGCCGACAGCCGCATCATCGATTCGCCGGGCATGCAGGAATTCGGTCTGCATCATCTGCGCGTCGACGATTTCGATCAGGCGTTCGTGGAGTTCCGGCCGCTGATCGGCCGTTGCCGCTTCGCCAACTGCCGGCATCTGAGCGAACCGGACTGCGCGATCGTCGCAGCGGTCGATCGAGGGGACGTGAATCCGAGACGGCTCGCGTCCTATCGGCGGATGGTGGAAGAACGGCTGCGCTCGGAGGGAACGAAGCGCTGAAGCGATTCGCGGCGAACGGACTATCCGCCGAACAGGCTCGCCAGAGTCAGCAGCGCCACCAGCAACACCCACAGCACCAGTGCACGCCAGATCAGCCCGATCGCGCTCTGCATGTGCTCGACATCGGCCTCGTCGCCCAATCCGAGTTCCGGCCGGAAGCTCACGGTGCCGTCGAGATGCAGCGTTTCGCCGAGTCGTACGCCGATCGCGCCGGCGCCGCTGGCCAGGATCACTCCCTGCTGCGGCTGATACCAGCCCGCCGCCTGGGCGCGCCAGCAATACACCGCGTCTTCGAAATCTCCGACGATCGCGAATGACAATGCCGTCATCCGCGCCGGCAGCCAATCCAGCGCATGGAACGCGTCGCGTGCAAACGCACCGAATGCGATTCGGTCGTCACCCTTGGCCGTACCCCAGGAATCCCGCAGCGATGCGGACAACCGGTACAGCACCGCGCCACCGGGCCCGGCGAGCAACACGCCGAGCCAACCCGGCATCAACGTACCGAGCACGGCCGGCACGAGCACGAACCACGCGATCACGCCGAACACGTGGCGATGGGAATCCATCAATCCGTTCTCGATCGCGACCTTCGCCACTTCACTGCGCGTGAACTCGTCGGCCGGCTCACCGCGCCACAGCGCGAGCCGGGCCCGGGCCTGATCGAGCTGCCCTGCCCGCAGCGCTTCGAGCACTTCCTGGTAGCCATGATTCAGATCGCGGAAACCGAGCGACAGGTACAGCACGAACACGCTCCACGCGAGTCCGGCGATCGGAGAAATGCCGTACAGCAGCAGATAGCCGAGATTGGCCAGCAGGACCCACGGCACGATGCAGATGACCCATCCGAGCAATCCATGGCGCCACTGCCCCGCGTTGAAATTGCGTGCGACGGTCGTCGCATACTCTGCGAACGCCGACAGCACCGGTGCACGCACGTGCAGGTGCTTTACCTGGTCGAGCAGAAGGGCGAGGATGAGTGAGAGAAACGCCACGGAAGAAGCGGCACCGAGGGCGCCGGTGGTTGGTCGGTCATGGATCCGACGCTATTTTAAGGAGACTCCGATCAACCTGGGCAATTTCGTGACGTGGCGCGGTCTCGCGCTGCTGTGCATCGCCGGTCTGCTGTGCACCCCGGCGTGGGCGGAC
>JAHCKV010000094.1 GCA_026125595.1 Burkholderiales bacterium
CACCGGCAATTTCCCGTTCGTCGGTCACCGCGGCGCGTTCTGGCTGCACGCGAAGACCCATGGCGTCACGGCCCACGGGTCCATGCCCGACAAGGGCGTCAACGCCGTGTACAAGGCGGCCCACGCGATCTGCGCACTGGAGCGATTCCGCTTCTCGACGCCGGCGCACCCGCTGATGGGTCAGGGCACGCTGAACGTGGCGTCGTGTCACGGGGGTCTCAACATCAACTCGGTGCCGGATGCCGCCACCGTGGCCGTCGACATCCGCACCGTGCCGACCCAGCATCATGGCCATCTGCGGGACGAGCTCGGGCAACTGCTGGGACCGGACGTGCACCTCGAGACGTTGCTGGACGTCGCGCCGGTCTATACCGAACCCGACGAACCGTGGGTGCAGGAAGTCTTCGATGTGATGACGCCCTATCTCGGTGCCCGGCCGGATGCGCGCACCGCGACGTTCTTCACCGACGCGGCCGCGTTGAAGCCGGCCGCCGGCAATCCACCGACGCTGATCCTCGGTCCGGGCGAATCGGCACTGGCGCACCAGACCGACGAATACTGTCGACTGGATCGCGTCGAACAATGTGCCGACGCCTTCGTCGAGATCACGCGCCGATGGTGCGGACTGTAGGCTGACGGTTGAGCGCTTTCCTCGCCGCGACCCGATCGGATCGCATCGCGCAACTCGTCGACGCTGGCACGTGGCGGGCGCTGGCAAACGCCGATCAGGGCGCGATCTCCGGCGCCGCGCGGATCGATGGCTGCGCTGTCATCGTCACGGCGACCGACGGCGTCATCGCATCGGGCGCGATCGGGACCCGTGACGCGGAAGTCCTGATCGAGGCCGCCGCGCGCGCGCGATCCGTCGCGCAGCCATTCGTGCTGCTGCTCGATTCCGCCGGCGCCAAGCTGACCGAAGGCGTTGCGGTGCTCGGTGCATTCCGGAGGTTGCAGGCGGCGCTGCTCGCAACCGCGCAGCAAGTGCCCGTGGCGGTCGTGCTGGGCCGGCATTGTTTCGGCGGCGCGAGCCTGCTGGCGTTCGCGGCCCATCGACGGTTCTATATGCGCGGCGGCCGGCTCGGTCTCTCGGGGCCCCGGGCGCTGCAGGCACTCGGGGCGTTGCTGCCCGATGACGAAATCGCGGCCCTGTACGGCGCCGAGCGTCGGGTTCGTCACGATGCCGAAAGTGTGCTCGTCAGCGACGACGCGCTCGCCGTGCGGTCCGCGCTGACGGCCTGGCTGAATCATCCGGTTGCTCCGATGACGCTCGAACAGCGTCAGCGCGCATTGCTGCACCGGTTGCGCGGCCATCTCGGAGATCCGCTGTCGTTGCCGGTCACGCCGGTGCCGCCGCGTCTCGAAGCCCGGCTCGACCAGTTGCTGCCGGGTGGCTGGAGCCTGATGCATGCGCACGGCATCGTCTGGGGTGACGGCTGGGTCGGTGGTCGCAGCAGCCTGATCGCCGGATGCGTCAACGCCGAGTCCGTCAATGCGATGGCAGCGTGGCGGCTCGCCGAAGTGCTGCTCGAGTACCGCCACGAGAAGCCCGATCAGGGCGTGACGATCCTGCTCGATTCGCCGGGCCAGAGTGCGACGTTGCAGGACGAGAGCCTGCTGCTGTCCGCCTTCGTCGCGCAGTTGTCCGCGGCGCTGCATGCGCTGCAAGCCCAGGGTCGTTCCGTCGAACTCTGGTTGACCGGCGAAGCGGGCGGGGCCATCTACGTTGCATTGGCCGCCGCCGCGAACGTCGTCACCGCATGGCCCGGCGCGCGCCTGCAGACATTGCCGGCGCGCGCCGTCAGCGGCGTGGTCGGCTCTGCGGCTCCCGACGCCGCGGCCGATGCCGACTGGCTGGCCGCCGGCGTCATCGACCGGTGGAGCCGTCAACCTCTTTTCGTCGAATCCGTCCCACCATGAACGCCAACTTCTTCGCCGTGTTGCAGCAGCGCTTTCCCGCCGATCGCGATACGCCCGTGCTCGAAACCGACGATGGTGTCGTGTGGACCTACGGTCAGCTCGAAGCGTTGTCCGGGCGCTATGCCAACGCACTTTCACAGTCCGGTGCGAATCACGGCGATCGCGTGGCGGTCCAGGTCGACAAGTCGCCGGAGACTCTGGCGCTGTATCTCGCGTGTCTGCGCGGCGGGTTCGTGCATCTGCCGTTGAACACGGCCTATCAGCCGGCCGAGATCGATTATTTCCTGCGCGATGCGCAGCCGGCGGTCTTCATCTGCCGTCCGGATGCCCGGGAAGCGCTGCTGCCCATCGCCACCGATGTCGGTGTGCGGTCGGTGCTGACGCTCGACGGGGAGGGTCGAGGCACGTTGCCGGCGCTGGCCGATCTGCTCGACGCGCAGGCGGTCACGGCCGAAGCGCAGCCCGACGATCTGGCGGTGATCCTGTATACCTCCGGCACCACCGGCCGGTCGAAGGGTGCGATGCTGACGCATGGCAATCTCACGTCCAACGGCCTCACACTGGTGTCGGAATGGGGCATCTCATCCGCCGACGTGCTGCTGCATGCGCTGCCCATCTTCCACGTGCATGGATTGTTCGTCGCCAATCACACGATCCTTCTGGCGGGCGGTCGATTCCTGTTTCACCGGAAGTTCGACGCCGCGGCCGTACTGCGCGACCTGCAGCGCGCGACGCTGCTGATGGGCGTGCCGACGTTCTACACACGGTTGCTCGCGGAACCGGGCTTCACGCGCGACACGGTGAGTGGTGTCCGGCTCTTCATCTCGGGTTCCGCGCCGTTGCTGACCGAAACCTTCGAGGCATTCGAAACGCGCACGGGACAGCGCATTCTCGAACGCTACGGCATGAGCGAGTCCGGCATGATCACGTCGAATCCGTTACGCGGCGAGCGCAAGGCCGGCACCGTCGGCCGGCCGTTACCCGACGTGAACGTTCGCGTCGCCGACGCCGACGATCATCCATTGTCGGCCGGTGCGATCGGCGGTGTTCAGATCCGCGGCCCCAACGTGTTCAAGGGTTACTGGCTGATGCCGGAAAAGACCGCCCAGGAGTTCACGGCAGACGGCTGGTTTCGCACCGGTGACGTCGGCTGCTTCGATGCCGACGGCTATCTTTCCATCGTCGGCCGCGCGAAGGATCTGATCATCACCGGCGGCTACAATGTCTACCCGAAAGAGATCGAACTCGAGATCGATGGATTGCCCGGTGTCGTGGAATCCGCCGTCATCGGAGTGCCGCATCCGGACTTCGGCGAAGCCGTCACCGCGGTCATTGCACGCAAGGCCGGTACGGCACTGGACGAAGCGGGCATCCTCGCGCATCTGAAGACACGGCTCGCCAATTACAAGGTGCCGAAGCGGTTGATCGTCGTCGACGAGCTGCCGCGCAACACCATGGGCAAAGTGCAAAAAGCCGAGTTGCGCAAGCGGTACCGATGAGAGGGCATCACGTCCAATTCACGGACCATCTGGCGGCGTACCACCTTCCGCTCGACCGCGGACCTGCTCCGATCGCGGTCGACCAGCGCGCGGATCGGGGCTGTTACGCCACCCGTTTGATCGATGTCGCTGCGTTGGGAGTCGCCGGCTCCTGCAACGCACGCTTCAGCTGCAGCGATTGCTCGAGGCCGGCCGCTTCAGCGGCGCTCAGCGTGGTCAGCGGCGCGCGGCATGGCCCGCAGTCCACACCGACGATCGGCGCCAGCCCCTTCAAGCCGTTGATCAGCCCGTGCGGGGCCGCCGCACCCAGCAGATCCCGGATGATCTTCTGCTGAGCCCGAGCGGTGACCATGTCGTTCGCGTCGTAGGCGTTCGCCAGATTGCGCGCCACCTTGCCGGTGTAGTTGAACGTCATCCCGACGGCGGACCGCACGCCCAGGGCCACGGCCGGCAGCAGCATGTCGTCGAGGCCGAAGAACAGATCGCGGTCTTCGCCGATCACATCCAGCACGCGGCCCAGATCACCCAGGTCGTTGCCGGTGAACTTCGTGCCGGCGAAATTCGGAATCGTCGAGAGGGCTTCGCGCGCCACATCGGCGGCCGGAACCGTGACGCCGCTCACGCTCGGGATGTGGTAGTGGAAAAACGGCAGCTTCGGTGCGGCCGCGGCGATGGGCGCCAGGCTCGCCACCACCTCCGCGCCGTTGCGGGGCTTCAGGAAGTACGGCGCCACGGCGGCCACGGCGTAGGCGCCGATGGATTGCGCATGGGCCGCGAGCTCGGCGGCCTCGGCGACGGCGGCATGGCCCACATGCACGATCACCTTGAAGCCCTTCGGCGCCGCGGCCACCCAGGCTTCGGCGACGCGCTTGCGTTCGGCTGTCGTCAACGCGGCGCCCTCGCCGGTCGTGCCGCAGACGAAAGCGCCGTCGACGCCGTCATCCACCAGTGAGTACACCTGCGGTGCGATGCGCTCGACCGCGAGATTGCCGGCGGCGTCGAACGGGGTGAAGGCAGCGGCGATGATGGTGAAAGGGCGAGCCATGGTGGAAATCCTCGTCGATGGGGACGGTCTGCGGGGCGAGCCGTCCGATGGCAGCTACCATAGGCGCCTTCTCCGACCCGATCGCGGCAGGCGTTGCCACGGCAGCGGACTCCTTTCGCAACCTTTGGCAAGCCTTCGCACCTCCTCGCAACCATGGGTACATCCGATCGCAGCGAACGCCTGATCCGACTCCGTCGTCTCGTGCTGGACGCCATGGAGCGCGCGCGGGACCACTCGGGCGGACGGCTGTCGGATGTGTTCGCGCGTTTCGCCGACGCGGCGGATGCGGACGGCCTCACTCGCGACGACTTCTACCGCGCGGCCCGGGCCGACACGGTGGAGAAGCTGTCGCAGTCGAAGCTGTCGCGGCTCGCGGCGATCCTCGATGCCGGCGGTTTCGTCGAGCGGGAAGAAGGTCCGACCGCGGCGCTGGTCCGCGCGTTGGAAAGTCTGTCGCGCACCTCCCATCTACCCGAGCGCCTGCTCGCCGCGTTGCCGCACCGCATGCTCTGCCTGCGGCGCAGCTATCTGGCCCCGGACGCCGTGAACGTCTCCCACGTGGAGATCACGCGGGAAGACGTCGAACTGCACTATCGGGAGACCCGCGCCGGCAGTCTGGGCAGTTCCAGCCAGCGCTCCGAGATTCGCGGCAGCGTGCTGTGGAACGAAGAAGTCGAGAACGTGCTGTACGTGATCGGGCACAACGAATTCCGCACCAACTTCGCGGTGGAAGAGGCCGTCAGCATGCGCACGCAGATCGTCGTGCTGTCGGTGCTGAGCCCGGTGCGACCGCCTTCATTCGCGGCACTGGCCGGCGTGCATGTGGGACTGACGCCCGACAACAACCCGGATCTGCCGGGCGTGCCCTATGCCGCTACGCAGGTTTTCATCGAGACCGAACGCACGTTGGCCGAAGCGGCGCAGGCGCAGCTGATCCAGAACTATCCGCTCGGCGGCATACTCAAGGCCTCGGCGTGGACCGACGCGGAACGCCGTTTGCTGAAGGACGCCGATGCTCTGGGCCGACTGAAGTCCGGCATCGATCCGCACTACGGTCTGCTGGCCGTGCCGACCCGGCGAACCCGGCATATCTAGGAGACGACCATGCGCTGGGAAGGTGGACGCCGTAGCAGCAACGTCGAAGACCGGCGCGGGCTGCGCATACCGGGTGGAATGGCGGGCGGCGGCATCGGTATCGTCGTCGTCGCCGTGATCGCGATGTTCCTGGGCGTGGATCCGCGCATCATCCTGCAGGGCGCCGGCCAGTTGCAGCAGAGCGCGCCGCAACAGGGCCCAGTGGATCCCGCGCAGGAGCCGCTCAAGGAATTCGTCTCCGTCGTGCTGGCGGATACCGAAGACACGTGGAACGCCATCTTCCGCGCCGGCAATGCGCGGTACGCGGAACCGACGCTGGTGTTGTTCACCGGTGCCGTGCAATCGGCGTGCGGGACCGCGCAATCGGCCGTGGGGCCGTTCTACTGTCCGGGCGACCAGAAGGTCTACATCGATCTCGACTTCTACAAGATGCTGGCGCAGCGCTTCGGCGCCCCCGGTGATTTCGCGCAGGCCTATGTGATCGCCCATGAAGTGGGCCACCACGTGCAGAACCTGCTCGGTATCGCCGAGAAGGTTCATGTCGCGAGCCAGCGCGACCCTTCCAGGGCCAACGCGCTTTCGGTGCGACAGGAATTGCAGGCCGACTGCTTCGCCGGCATCTGGGCGAACCATGCGGACCGCTCCCGGCAGATTCTCGAAGCGGGCGACGTCGACGAAGCGCTGACGGCCGCGGCGGCGATCGGCGACGACCGGTTGCAGCAACAGGGGCAAGGGCACGTCGCGCCGGACAAGTTCACGCACGGCACGTCGGAGCAGCGCGTCCGCTGGTTCAAGCGCGGGCTGGAAAGCGGTGATCCGCAGAGCTGCGATACCTTCGGCAATACCAAGGTCTGATCGCTGCGGAACGGTGTCGACCGTGACGGCAGACCGGCGACCGAAGCATGCAGCGGTCGCGCGTAGAGCGCGACGCGCCTTCCACTACATCTGGGCTTCGCCCGCGACCGCGATCGGGCTGTCGATCGGCGTCGTCGCACTATGCCTCGGTGCGAAGGCGCGCATCGTCGACGGCGTCGTCGAGATCGGCGGCGGACGCCGGGCGGCGCCCGATTCGCCACGTCGCCGGATTCCCTTCGATGCCATCACCTTCGGCCACGTGATCCTGGGTAGGGATCCGGTGTGCCTGGCGCATCTGCGGGCGCACGAGCATGTCCACGTCCGGCAGTACGAACGATGGGGCGCACTGTTCTTCGCGGCGTATGCGGTTGCGAGCGGAATCGAAGCGCTCCGAGGGCGCAACCCGTATTGGTGGAATCGGTTCGAGCGGGAAGCGCGGGCGAAGGCGGCGCAGCGTAGCGGGTGATTTCCCGAATCCCGTTCTGCAACGGAAAGACGGTGATATGGCATCCCTGGACTCCATAGATCGCCTCCTGACGGTGGCGGCGAAGCTTCTCGATACCTGCAGCTACCGAGGTGCGCGACACGGGCCTGCAATCTGTTCAAGAAAACATCGAGAAGATCGGCTTCGCGTTGACCCAGATTTTCGAGATCCAGCACAAGATCTACGCGTTGCGCCCAGAACTGACGCCGGAATTCTTGGCGGAACCGAGGCCCAACGACGAAATGAACCGTCAGCTGTCAGATGCCATGTTTCGGGCATCAAAGCTCGAGCGTGCTGGAAAGATGACGCTGCAATTGCCGAGCTCGAGCGCTACGCGGCCTTGGACCTGCCGATTCTGTACCGTGAAGTTGCGACAGACGAAATCGAACGTCTGCGAGACGCAGCTGGTGAATGACGAGCGCCACGGGGCCGGCCGGAATACTATCGTTGCGCGCCGCGTTCCGATAGCGGACCAGCAACGCCGATTCCGGAGGGTCGATGGATTCGTCCTTTTCGACCATCGCAGCAAGAACAAGAGGTCTTCCGTGCCGCTCGACATCAGCTACCGCAGAGAGAACGGCAAACACGTCCGTGGTGTTCCGTCGATGGACGACGACTGCTACTGGTTCCTGCTTCCGTGGTTTTCGAGGGTGCAGGAGATCACCGGGAAATACGTCGATCTGCGCGGCGATGCGGAGTTTCGCAGCGGCGCCGGCCTCGGTGCGCTCGAACTCGCACTATCGGAAGCGCTGGCTTTCGTGCGGACGCAGCCACCGCGCCTGGCTTTTCGTGCCGGGGTTCGAACCCGATCGAAGGGTCCGCAACCCAACGAAACGGTGGACCGGGACCGGCTGATTCGGGTCATCGTCGAGCTTCAGGCGTTGTGCGCAGAAGCGCGGGATCACGACGGGACCGTCGTGTGTCGGGGTGGTTGATCGGGTGCCGTGACGACCACCAAAGTGGCGTGGGTGCCTGGCAGGTCTGACAGCCGCGGGCGATCGGTCGCAGCAGTCGACGGAGGCGCGCGAAAGCAGATTGTCGAGGTCGCGTCATGATCATCGCGATACCCCTCTGGCTGCGGGTCGTCATCGGCCTTTGGCTCACGATCCAGCTGCTGTTGCTCGCGACGCTGCTGCTCATGCCGTTGAATGCGGACTATCGGCTGATGCTCGGCGCCGCAATGGTGATGGTCTCGTTGCCGTTCTCGCTGCTCGGCATGCTCGTCGCGGCTCTGGGGTGGGACACCCTGGCCGCCGTCAGCGAGCGGTTGTGGTGCTTCGTAGCCTGGGCGCTTTGCTTCTCGGCAGGGGCGGCGGAATTCTGGGCGCTCATGGCGGTCATCCGATGGATGCGTCGAGTTCGAAGCAAGAACCCGACGCCAACGATCCCGTAGTGCCGGGCCTCCTTCAGCGAAACCGGCAAAGCGGTTCGCACTATCATCGGCACCCATGGCATCCATTGCACTCATCGACGCTGCGGACACGGCAATCACAATGTCGTCTGTGGTCTCTGATCCGAGTTTCCTCACCGCCGTGCCGTCCGCGCCGTTGCGGGAGTACATCAGTCACTACTGGCTGAGCCTGGACAACACCGAATCCGTCCATGCCGTGTGGCCGGACGGCGCCATCGATCTGGTCGTCGACATCGATGGCGCATCCGCCAAGGGCTGGATGTACGGCACGTCGACGGCCCGGATGGATGTCCCGCTCGCCCGCGGCAACCACTATCTCGGTATCCGCTTCAAGCCAGGCAAGGCGCGCCACTTCATCGACGCGGGGGCCGAAGCGCTGACGGATCACCGCGAACGGTCGGATGGACTCTTCCGGCCGTCGCTCGATGCCGTCCTGTCGGACGGGGTGATGAACGCGAGCGCGTTCGCTCGTCTCGATCAACTGCTCGGAAGCTACGTCACGCGGCAGGGGCCGGGCCGATCCCGGATCGACGATGCGATCGCCCTCATCCAGGCCACGCACGGCGCGACTACAGTCGACGAGGCCGCCGCTGCTTTCGGTAGAAGCCGTCGCCAGTTCGAACGCACGTTCCAGCAGACGGTCGGTGTGGGGCCGAAACTGTTTGCGTCGATCACACGGTTTCGACGGGCGATCGGGTTGCTGCAGCGGCCGACAGCATCGCTGGTGGATATCGCCAACGACGTCGGCTACGTCGATCAAAGTCATATGACCCACGCGTTCAACCGATTCGCCGGCAAGCCGCCGTCCCGGCTGCGCGGCGATGTCGCATTTCTACAAGACCCGTCCGTGCCGGGATCGTCAGAATGAGTGCTCCCGATCCACATTCGTGAGGAGATCTCAGATGAAGCTCTGGTCCGGCGTGATCACCGACAAGGTTCGTGAGTCGAAGGACTTCTACGTGCGGCTGTTCGGCTGCGACGTGGTCTACGAAGGAGAAGGCGAATGGTTCGTGCTGCTGCAGCTCGGTGAATCCGAACTCGGCTTCATGAAGCCGGGTCTCGAATCGCAGGCCGCACCGTTCCGACCGGCGTTCCGAGGTCAAGGCATGTGGATCGCCGTCGAAGTGGACGACGCCGAGGCCGAGTACAAACGCCTTCAGGCGATGCAGATTCCGATCGAGGTTGCGCTGCGCGACGAACCTTGGGGTGACCGGCACTTCGTGGTGATGGACCCGAACGGCATCGGGGTCGACATCGTTCAACGCAGGCAATAGCGTTTCCTCAGGAGGCCGATGAAGCCGCATGTCAGCGTTCTGACCCTGGGTGTCGCCGACCTCGATCGTGCGGTGGCGTTCTACCGTGATGGTCTCGGCTTCGCCACCCAGGGCATCGTTGGAACGGCGTTCGAGAACGGCGCAGTCGCTTTCTTCAATCTTCAGCCTGGCTTGAAGTTGGCGTTGTGG
>JAHCKV010000095.1 GCA_026125595.1 Burkholderiales bacterium
AGCACGGCGGCCGGGCTGATGCGGGCGATGTCCCCGTCGTGATCGCGCTGTTTGCGCACCCCGAAGAACCCCCAGAAGATGGCACCCGCCAGTTGCCGCAAAGGGGTGCGTGTCTGTTGCCGGATCATCTGTGACATGCTCGGTCTCCGTTACGAAGGGCGCCGGTGATCGGGTTGGCCCGTATCGTTACGATGGAGCCGGACCGTCGCGGCGATAAGGCACACTTCCGCGCGATCTGCGCCATAACAGTCGATGAATCTCTACGAACATACCGCCCGGACCGTCGCTTCACTGATCGAAAATGGTACGCTGCGTCCCGGCGACCGGATTCCGTCCGTCCGCCGGCTGAGTCTCGACGCAGGGGTGAGTGCCTCCACGGTGCTGCAGGCGTACGCGCTGCTCGAGACCCAGGGCCTCGTCGAAGCCCGGCCCCAGTCGGGGTACTACGTCCGGCAGCCGTTGCGCCCGGTGCTCGCACGGCCCCAGCCCTCGACACCGCGGCGGCGGGCAACCCGCGTGGATGTCAGCGAGCTCGTGTTCACCGTGCTGGACGCGTGCCGCGATCCGAAACTGGTACCGCTCGGCTCGCCTTTCCCCGCGCCGGAACTGCTGCCGCTCGCGATCCTGAACCAGACCCTCGGTGCCGTCGCGCGCCGCGCCAGTGCGGCATCCATCCTGAAGGATCTGCCGCCGGGACATCCGGAGCTGCGACGCCAGATTGCCCGACGCTATCTCGAGTTCGGCTGCAGCATTCCGGCCGACGACATCGTCATCACGACGGGCGCGATGGAAGCCTTGAACCTCTGCCTACGGGCCGTCGCGAAACCCGGCGATGCCATCGCGATCGAATCGCCGGCGTTCTACGGCATCCTGCAGGTCATCGAGAACGCGGACATGAAGGCCGTCGAGATCGCGACCGATCCGCAGCGGGGGATCGATCTCGGTGCACTGAGCCGGGCGCTGCGCCAACGAGCCATCAAGGCATGCTTCCTGATGCCGACGTTCCAGAATCCGCTCGGCGCACTGATGCCGGACGACGCCAAACGCGATCTCGTCGCACTGCTGGAGCAGTTCGACGTGCCGCTGATCGAGGACGACGTCTACGGGGAACTGCATTTCTCGAAGGCACGGCCGCGGCCCGCGAAAGCCTTCGATCGCAAAGGCCTCGTCCTGCACTGCGGATCATTCGCGAAACATCTGGCGCCCGGCTATCGCGTCGGCTGGGTCACCCCCGGCCGCTACCGCGAACGGATCGAGCGACTGAAGTTCATGAACACTTTGGCGACGGCGTCACTGCCGCAGGCGGCCATCGCCGAGTTTCTGGCGCATCGCAGCGTCGACCGCCATCTGCGTCCGCTGCGTCAGACGCTGATGCGCCAGCTCGACGGCATGTCGGCCGCAGTGTCACGATACTTCCCGGCGGGCACACGCGTGACGCGACCGGAAGGCGGCTACCAGCTGTGGGTCGAACTGCCGGAGTCGGTGGACGCGCTCGAACTGTTCCGGCTGGCGCTGGATCACGACATCAGTCTGGCACCGGGTCCGATCTTCTCCGCCCATCGCGGTTTCGGACACTGCATCCGGTTGAACTTCGGTCAGATCGTGACGGACCGGACCCGCGCGGCACTCCGCACCGTGGGCGAGCTCGCGCAGACCGCTCCGCCGGGGAATCGCCGGGAGTGAGCGGGAGCGCGTTCTCGGGATCGCGGCATTCGGATTGCTGGTGACAACGCACCGTCGCCAGCCTTCAGGAGTTTCACCATGCCCGCCCTGCGCACCGTCGCGCGCCTGTCGTCGCTCGCCCCGTCCGGCACCGAATGCGCGCAACGACAACGGCACACCAGCGTCGTGCGCGAGAGCGTTTCCGTCGCGGGGATCGCAACCGCGAGTTCACGTTCGCAGCGGAACGGCACGACGCACTCGGGCCCCGTAGCGGAATCCTTCGGGAAAGCTTGCCGGTAGCGGTCGCCAGTCGCGGATCCGACGATCATGTTCGGGTCACAGCTGGTCTGGTACGAGCTGGTGCTGCGTGCGAGCGCCGTCTACTGGTTTCTGTTTCTCGTGTTTCGCCTCCTGCTGCGGCGCGATTCCGGATCGATCACCCTTGCCGATGTTCTGTTTCTGGTTCTCCTCGGCGACGCGTCTCAGAACGCGATGATCGGTGATTCCACGTCCATCACGGACGCCGCGATCGTGGTGTCCACGTTGGCCGGGTGGAACACACTGCTCGACTGGCTGGCTTTCCGATCCGCGCTGGCGCGGCGCCTGCTGCAACCCCGGCCGTTGGCCCTGGTGAGAAACGGCGTGATCGACCGCCGCCACATGCGCCGCGAGTTTCTGACCGTCGATGAACTTCACGCCAAGATGCGTGAACACGGTGTGGATTCCCTGTCGGACGTCAAACTGGCCACGATGGAAAGCGACGGCACCATCAGCATCGTCAAGCGACAGGGCATCGATTCAACGGGGTGACGGTCGCGCGACCCGTGCGATCTCGTCGCGGAGCAGCGGATTCGGCCCGTGAAGCCGTCCTCCGGTCGATGTTCGACGCTTTCGCAGCGGCTCCCGTCGGCACCGCGCGATCGTCAGGCCGCCGCCGCGTCATCGGCGACCGCGTCGGCCGCCGCTACCGCGGGTAGTCGCACGATGAGACGCGTGCCGCCACCGGCATTGAGTGCCGCACGGATCGACCCACCGTGCGCGGCGATGATCTCGCGACAGATCGACAACCCGAGGCCGGTACCACCGGCCCCCGTGCGGGTTTTGCTGGACTGCACGAACTTGTCGAAGATCGCCTCCAGTTCCGCCTCCGGCACACCGACGCCGTGGTCGACCACCCGCAGCACCTGCTCGACGCGACCGTCCACTTCTTCTTCGGCAGCGATCACTTCCACCGAGCCGCCGGGATGACTGAACTTGATCGCGTTCGACAGCAGATTGCCGAGCACCTGCTGAATGCGTGCCCCGTCGACGTTCACGGGCAGCCCGTGCTCCGACGCGGTGAACTCGATGGTGATGTCGCGGCTTTGTGCGACGACGGCGGCCTCCGCGACACTCGATCGCACCAGCTCGTTCAGATCGTGCCGGCGCCACTCCATCGTCATCTTGCCGGCTTCGAGCTTGGCCAGATCGAGCAGATCGTTCAGCAACGTGAGCAGCCGGTCGGCACTGGTACGAATCCGCGAGAAATAGCCGATCAGCTTGTCGCGCTCGGCTGTCGCGCCCTTGCCGACCCCGAGCCCCGCGAAGCTGACGATCGCGTGCATCGGCGTGCGCAGTTCGTGTGACATGTTCGCGAGAAATTCCGACTTCGCCGCGTTCGCCCGTTCCGCCGTCGCCTGAAGCGCCCGCCGCGAGACCCGCCGTGCGCTCGTCCACCAGTTCGGCCAGTTTGTCGCGATGGCGCGCCAGTTCATCGCGGGCGTCGCGGTCGGCGGTGACGTCCTCGGTCATCATCACGATGCCGCCGATGGTACCGTCCGGCGCATACCACGGCCGCACTTCCCATCGCAGCCAGATGACCGAACCGTCGGCCCGCATGAACGGGTCTTCTTCGCAACGCTCGGTCGCCCCCGCGACGCAGCGGGCGTGGATCGCCTTCCATCGATCCGGAATCTCGGGAAACACGTCGTAGTGACTCATGCCGATGATCGGCCGCCCCTGCAGCCCGTAGTCGACGGCCCAGCGCTCGCTGAAGTCGATGTATCGCACCTTCTTGTCGAACATCGCGACGGCCACCGGCGCGTGACGCACGAACGCCTCGAGTTGCGCACGGGTCACCGCGATGTCGGCCTCGACGATCTTGCGCGCCGTGATGTCCACTGCCTGCCCTTCCCAGATGACCGCCCCATCGTCGGTGCGATACGGCGTGGCGCGCGCCTCGATCCAGCTGATGTAGCCTTCCCGATGGACCAATCGGTACTCGCATTGCCACAGGTTCAAGGTTTCGGCCGAGCGCTCCAATGTCTCCCGCACGTGGGCGCGATCATCCGGGTGCAACGCGTCGAACACCGGCTCGGCGTTCACCGCGGCATCGGCCGGTGCGAGCCCGTACAACTGTTCGAGACCCGCGCTCGCATACGGGAAGCTGGTTCGACCGTCCGCTTCCCTGCGGTACTGGAAGATCATGCCGGGCACGTTGGCGGCGATCCGGGCAATCCGTTCGTCGGTTTCGCGCAGCGCGATCTCGGCACGTTTCTGGTCGGTCACGTCGAGATGAATGCCGGCCACCCGGGTCGGCCGCCCGTTCTCGTCCCGCGTCAGCACGCAGCCGGTGTCCAGGATCCAGCGCCATTCACCGGACTTCGCCTGCATGCGGAATGTGCGGCGATAGCGGGGCGTCGCGCCGGAAAGATGGGCCGCCATCGCCGCCTCCACGCCGGGCAGATCATCGGGATGAACCATCCGCCGCCGCACCTTCAGCTGCGCTTCGATCTCGCCGCGCTCGTACCCGAGCATCTGCGCCCACCGGTCGTTGATCATCACGTAGTCGGTTTCCGGATTCCAATCCCACGTGCCGAGGTCCGCCGCGTTCAGCACCGCCTGCACGGCAGCTTCCCGTTCCCGGATCTCCTCCCGCAGCTGCACCTGTTCCGAGATATCGTTGCCGATCAGCATGAACCCGGTCTGCGCGCCGGCTCCGTCGCGAATCGGCAGAATCTGCACGTCCATCCACACGACCCGGCCCTCTGCGGTATCGATCGCCACCGTCGCGCGGGCGGGCACCCCCGCGCCGACGCGAGCCTTCAGCGTGCCGAAGATCACGTCGTCCATGCGCTTGACCCGCAGGACCTCGCCCCAGGTGTGGCCGACGAGACCGCCCAGATCGCGCCCGGTCAGCCGGCAGAACGCCCGGTTGGCCCACGTGATCCGTCGCTCGAGATCGGTGTAGATCACCAGATTGCCGGTCTGCTCGGCCACCAACGACAGCCGCCGCAGGGTCTCGGCATCCCGCTCCACGGCGCGCAACCGCAGGGCCGGCCGGATGCCGAGCCACATCACCGCCACCAGCCCCCCGATGCCGACCAACTCCATCAGCACCCGGTAGCCGTGGGACCAACGCTCGGCGCCTTCCCCCGACAGCAGGATCGCGCTCAGCGCGACGAGTCCGGCGGCCGGCAGCGCCAGCAGCCGGTCCCGCGCTTGGCGGAACCGCGCGTCATCCCGCAGCTTTCGAAGGTTCATGGCACGGACAAAAAAGAGGGATGCGAGACGCTCGAAGGCATTGTCGACTTTCCCGTTTTCGGCGGTGTGTCGGCAAAGCTTTAACGGAATGCCGAACCGGCACAACCGACGCAAGGGCGGCGATCAGGATCGGGAACGGCCGCGCCGGCGCTACAGGGCGTCCGACAACCGCGCCTGTTCCAGCGGCCGCGGGCCCGCGATGGTGGCTTCGAGCTGTTGCAGCCGTCCCTTCAGCGTCAGGTTTTCGTCCCGCAAGGCCCGGTGGGAGAACGCATCGCGCAGCGCGGACCGCAGCTCGGTGTTGTCCCACGGCTTCAGGATGAACTTGTAGACCTCGCCCTGGTTGATGGCCTCGGTCGCCGCGGTCCCGTCCGCGCTGCCGGACATGATGAGCCGGACCGTATCCGGATACAGCGATCGCACCCGGCGCAGCAACTCCACGCCGCTGGTGCCCGGCATCCGGTGGTCGGCCAGGATCACGCCGACTTCATGGGTCGCCATCAGTTCCAGCACCTGGCCCGGATCGGCCGTCGTCAGGATGCGGTAGCCCTCATGACGCAGCGTCCGCTGCACCAGGGACAGGATGCTGACGTCGTCGTCCACGACGAGCAGCGTGTGCGCGCCGGCGGTATCGCGCTCCGCCCGGCCCAGCCCGCGTCCGGCGGCGAGCATCGCCGTGCAATCTTCCGTGGTCAACGGTCGCGAGAACAGGTAGCCCTGCATCACGTCGCAGCCGGCGGCGGCGAGAAATGCGCGCTGCGCATCGGTCTCGACACCCTCGGCCACCGACGCGAGCCGCAGGCTCTTCGCGATCGAGATGATCGCCCGGGTGATCAGCGCGTCTTCGGCGTCGGTCGTGATGTCGCGGACGAAAGAGCGGTCGATCTTCAAGGCATCCAACGGAAAGCGCTTCAAGTACGCGAGACTCGAGTAGCCGGTGCCGAAATCGTCGATCGACAGCCGCAGTCCGACATCCTTCAGCGCCTGCAGAATTCCTTCGGTGTGATCCGCGTTGCGCATCAGCACCGTTTCGGTGATCTCCAGCTCGATCAGCCGTGGATCGACGCCCGAGTCCGCCACGACCTGCACGAGCCTGTGGGCCGCGTCCGGCTCCTGCAGCTGCCGGCCCGACACGTTCACCGAAATGCCGCCTTCGGGCAGCAGATCCTCCTGTCGCCACGCCATCGCCTGCCGGCACGCCTGTCCCAGCACCCACTCGCCGACCGGCACGATCAGGCCGTTGTCTTCGAGCAACGGGATGAAATCCACCGGCGAGACCAGACCGCGCTCGGGATGCCGCCACCGCAGCAGTGCTTCCATGCCGACCACGGCGCCGCTGATCAAATCCACCTTCGGCTGGTAGTGCAGCAGGAACTCGTCGCGGTCGAGGGCGCGGCGCAACTGGCCTTCCATCGACATCCGCTCCAGCGCCCGCGCATGCATCACCGGCTCGAAAAAGCGGAACGTATTGCGGCCGGCCTCCTTGGCGCGGTACATCGCCGTGTCGGCGTTCTTCAGCAGCACCTCGGGCGTGTCGCCATCCGCCGGAATGACCGTGATGCCCGCGCTGGCGGACGGAAACAATTCGTGACCCTCGCACAGGAACGCCTTGTCGAGGTCATCGAGCAGCGCGCGCCCGACCGTTGCGGCGTCGTCCGCCGTCGCCAGGTCCGCCAGGATCACGGCGAACTCGTCACCGCTCAACCTGGCGACGGTGTCCCCGGCCCTCAGGCGCTTCTGCAATCGCGTCGCCACCTCCTGCAACACGCGGTCTCCGATCGCATGACCGAGGGTGTCGTTGATGCGCTTGAAGTGATCGAGATCGAGAAACACCAGCGCGGCCACGCGATCACTCCTGCGGACGCGAACGATCGTGTGTTGCAGCCGATCGTAGAACAGCGCGCGGTTCGACAGTCCGGTGAGCTGGTCGTATCGCGCCATGCGCTCGAGTTGCTCTTCGTTCTGTTTGCGCTCGGTGATCTCCTCGGCCATACCGGTGATCAACATCAGTCGGCCACCGGCGCCGGTCACCGCGAACGACCGGTTGCGGATCCAGCGCACCGCGCCGTCGACGACGACACGGAACTCGTGGTCGACGATGCCATCGGTGGCGGCACGAATCTGCTGCAGCACCTGCAACCGATCATCCCGATGGACCGCACGCAGCCAGTCGCGCCAGTCGCGTACCAGCCGTTCGGGCGACCGACCGACCAACGACGCATAGCGCGCGCTCACGTAGTTGACGCGGCCGTCCGCACCCGCGGTCCAGAACACGCCCGGAATCGTGGTCGTCAGTTGCCGGAACTTCTCGTCGCTGTCGGCCAGCGCCTGACGGGCGCTGGCCTGGGCGGCGGCGTGACGCAGATTGGTCAGACCATATGACACCGCATCTGCCATCTCCCACAGCAGACCGGTCAGCGCATCCGTGAAGAAGCCGGCTTCATGGCCGTGCAAGGTCAGGATGCCGATCGCGCGGTCCCCTTCGCGCAGCGGGAACACGGCCATCGACCGCACGCCCACCATACGAGCATCCTGATGCCACCGCGTCAGACGCGGCTCGGCCAGAATGTCGTTGACGATCTGGCACCGGCCCTGATGGATCGCCGCCGCCGCAAATCCTGCGCTCTCCGGGTTCGACGGGTCGACGGAGACTCGGATCCGCGGATAGTCGTCGCCCGCGCCGCCTCGCGCGGTACGGGATTCGATCCACAGGCCGGTCTCGTCCAGCGTCCCGATCCACGCCAGCCGGATATGTCCGTAGTCGACGGCGGCGCCGCACACCGCTTCGAACAGCGCTTCTCGCGTGGTCGAATGCAGGATCGCGCGGTTCGTGTGGGACAGCGCGGCGTAGAAGTCCCGATGGCGGGATGCATCGCGGGCCAGTTGCGTCGCCGCGGAAGCCACGACGTACCGACCCCGTAGCCGGACGAGGGAGACCGTCAACCCGACAACGACGACCAGCAGGACAACGACGGCCGATTCCGCCGGAACGACGTCGCGGTGAATCAACCACAAGACGCCGGCCGACAGGGTTCCCGCGCCTGCGAGCAGCGCCACCGCAAAGCGCAGCGTTGGTGAGGCTCGACCGATAGAGACATCACTACCTGACAGCACGTCGGACTGGACCGGGGATTTCATAGGGTGTCGGGAAACATCGATCAATGCACCGTCTCTGAGTAGGTCGTACCTTACGCCTGTGCTCGATGCACCGATACCGGCTGCCGCGATGCCAAAGTTTCTGATCCGATGTTTAAATCGACCGAAAACCCTGATCGCGAAATGGATCTTCGGTTTCGGCAACGCATCGACGAGGCTGCTCGAAAGCGCTTCCCAATCGCTTGGGCCAGTGCCATTCTCCGGTCCGCGTTACGTGGTCCATCACTTACTCGGGAACTGTCGATTCTGGTTCGCGGAGCGGATCCAGCGCCTCCCCCGAGTGTTCCTATCGGCTGACGTTCCGACATCTTGAAAGATGCCGAAATGGAGGGTTCGATGCGGCGGAATCTCGAGGATCGGGTCCGAACGATTGCCGGCATCGCCGGCCTGCTGGCGTTGCTGGCCGCATTGGCCGTGCTGCTCGGCTGGGAACTCGATATCGGCTGGCTCAAGAGCGCCGGAGCCGGCCCCGCCGACATGAAGCCGTTGACGGCCACGTGCCTTGCCTGCTTCGGTGCGGCACTGGTGTTCACCGACGGACTGCCCCGGTTCCCTGCCGGCAACCGGGTGGGCCTGGGATTTGCCGTCGTCGGCACGACCATCGCCGTGGCGACGCTGATCGAATATGGGTCCGGCGTCGAACTCGGCTTCGATCGCGCCCTGTTCGCCGAAGCCGTGGCCCGCTCGGGCCTGCCGTATCCGGGACGCATGGCGCCGATGAGTGCGGTCGCGTTGACACTGCTCGGATCCGCGATCCTGCTGCGCGATCGTCGATCGTCGACGGCGGACACCGCCGGCAGCCTTTGCCTCGTGATCGCCGGCATGATCTGCCTGCTCGGCTTGCTGGGCTACCTCTACGGCGCGTCGTCGCTGTATCAGGTACCGGCCTACAGCTCGATGGCGCGGCACACCGCGCTGCTCGTGATCGTGCTGGTGATCGCCACGGCGCTGAGCCGTCCCCGGCGCAGTCTGGTCGAGCCGTTCCTGGCACCCGGCAGTGGGGGCGTGATGGCGCGCTACGTACTGCCGCCAAGCGTCGCGCTGCTGATCGGACTGGGCTGGTTGCGCTTGTTCGGCGAGAGTATCGGCATGTACGACACGGCATTCGGCCTGGCCGTGCTGGTCGGCGCGTTCGTGCTCATCTTCGGAACGTTGCTGTGGTTCGTCGCACGGTCGTTGAACCGCCAGGACGATCGGACCCGCGCCGCGGAGGACCTCCGGATGCGGCTGCTCGAATCCCTCGACCAAGCCTCGGAGGCCGTGATCGTCCTCGATGCGGAAGGCCGGATCAACACCTGGAACGCGGGTGCCTCGCGCCTCTACGGCTATACGGCGGCCGAAGCGATCGGCCGCTACAACATCGATCTGCTGACCACTCCCGACATGGTCGACTAGCGCA
>JAHCKV010000096.1 GCA_026125595.1 Burkholderiales bacterium
ATCTGCTCGCTTGCTCCAGCTGTGCTGCGCTCATCTGTTGTCGCTCCTATGCCGCCGCATGCTGGCGCCACTCATGCAGCAAAGCGGCGTAGAGCCCGGCTGGGGTTCCGTTCTTCGGCGCCGACGCGAGCCCGTCACGCAGCTGCACCGGCTTCTTGATGTTGCGCACCGCCATCTCGCGCATGGCTTCGGCTTGGGCGCGCAGAATCAGCAGCCCGCGATCGGCGACGTTGATCGTCGTGTCGCTGGCGGATGCACCGATGACATGCCGCGCGTAGTAGTAGAACCGGTAGGTCGCGCCCAGAATGCCGATCTGCTTCGCCGTCGGCGCAGGATCGAGCGCCAATCCGCGCACGCCCGGCGCGGTCTCCACCACGCGCACCCGCGGCAGCGTGCCGGGCCAGTCGTCATCCCACGGCTTCGCGCGCCGATTCGCTCCCCACGCATCGCACTTGTATGAGATGAAGTCGGCAGGCGCCGCGTACTGCAGCTCGTCGGGCGTGAGCGTGAGTGTCCCCAGCATCGTGCGCGGCCGTGGACCGGACATATCCAGAGCGGCGACGTCGAGATGCCGCTTGAAGTCGGCATCGCCCGAGGCGCCGAACACGTCGGCACTGTCGTGCAACGACGCCTTCAGGTCCGCCACGAGATCTGCTTGCGACATGGTCCCGGCCATGCGCGATCACGCGCCGCCTGCGCCGTCCTGGTTGGCGTCGGTGCCGCTGCCCTCGCCGCCCGCTCGCTTGAGCAGACGTTCGGCGATCTCGGCCAGCAGCGTCTTGCGAGCCTTGCCCACCTGTTCGCGCTCGCCCACCGCCTCCAGCTGCTCGGTCGTCAGCGCATCCAGCTGCGGGACGATATCGGCAACCGACCCTTCGAGCAGATCGGCAACGGGATCCGCGGCCGCCTGCGGCGCCTCCGGCTCCGGTGCCGCCGGGCGCAGATGCTCCGGCACCTGGTCGAGCGGGAAATGCCGGGTCTCGCCGGCGGGGATCATGTGCACGCCGACGTACATCGGCATCGCGGTGTTGTTCGTCACGGGAATCATGGTCTGCACTCCTTGCCGTTGCGGGGAGCCCGGACAGCTCCGGGCTCCCCCGCACCTGCCGCTCGGGGGTATGGGTTAGGAGACGCGATCGACGCGCGCGCCAGCGCCGTACAGCACGACCGACGTGTAGGCGTTCTTCAGGGGCGTGGGCGTGCCGCAGATCACGAACTGGTCGCCATAGGCTTCCTTCTTGCCCGTGAACCGACCGTCGGCGTTCTTCTGGTTCTCCAGTTGCCCCATGGCCCACGCCTTGGCCATGCGGAACCGCGTCGTACCTCGCACACCGAGCACCACGCGCTGGTCGCCCATCTGCAGACCAGGGGCCGTGGTGCGGAACTGCGGCAGCCCCTTGATGACGCCCAGGTTACCGTTGGTCTGCAGCGCGGTGCCCTCGCGTGCGAAGTTCGCCGCGAAGCTGCGCGCTTGCTCGACCTGCGTGCGCACGGTGCCGCTCATCAGGCCGAAATCTGGCGCGTGGTACCGATCGGACTCCAGGATGTTCTTGCGCAGGCCGAAGCGGTACAGAAAGTCATCCCACTTCTCTTCGACCTTGAGCGATCCCAGATCGGTGTCGAACTTGAACACGTTGGTCGCGTACGTGTACGAACAGACGATCGCATGCGCGTTGGTGATTGCCACGGGCGTGAGCGATGCGTTGACGAACCGCAGCTCACCGAGATTGAAATCCATCACGTAGTACGTGCCCGCGCCCACACCCGGTGCCCATTCGTTGATCGCCACCGCGTTCACGGTGACGGTGATCGGGTAGAGCGTGCTGCCGACCTGGTTGCCCTGCAGGTCGTAGATCTTCTTCGGGCGCACGACGGGGAAGTTGTTGAGCGGGAAGATGGTGAACGAGCCGTTGCCCGAGCCCACCGCCTCGGTCACGACTGCGACCGCGCCGAACTGCTCGGACGCCTGCAGGACTTCGTTGAAGATCAGCGATTCGGTGTCCTCGCCGATGATTCGCGCGGCATTACGCGTGTTCTCGGCGACAGCATCCCAGTCGAGCTGGCCGTTGCTGGTCAGGTACCGCAATTCGTCGGACACCTCGAACGACAGCTTCTGCGGGATCGGGCGCATCTCCTCCATGGACTGCTTGACCGCCGCACGCTGGATCGCCCCGCCCTCGAATACGCGCACGGCGCTCGGCCCTGCGGCGGTCGTGTCGCGATAGCTGTACGGAATCTGGGCAACCGCGGTGAACGGCACGGTGCCCACATCGGCGAATTGCAGGCCGATCAGCTGGTAGAGCGCCTCGCGAATCACGGTGCGCTCGAAGATGGCAGGCACCGCCACATCGGACACCACCGAGTCGCCGCCGGCGAGCGCCTTGTGCTCGGCATGCAACCGGGCACCGTGTGCGGCATCGAACTCAGCGAGCACCTTCTCGGCGAAGCGCTTGTTCTCCTCCTGCAGCACGCCCCCCGTTGCGCGATAGCGATCCCGATCCGGCATGGCCGCGTAACCCAGGCGTTTGTCGATGGTCTCCTGCAGGGACTTGACCGCATTCGCGTCATCGACCGAGACGAAGGGACGGCCGGTCTGCGTGGACCGAAAGCCCAGGCCAGCCAGCGTACGTGCGGCCACCAGCTCGTGACCTTGAGCGATCTGCGCCGCCGCGAGGGCCTTGACCTGGTCGTCGGTGAGATGCGGCCCGACCAGGTCGACAACGGCGTCGGCCAGCTTCTTCTTTGTGGCGTCGTCGAGCCCCTGGGCTGCGCCGATCGTGTCGGTGAGCAGCTTCACGCGGGACGCCGTGGTATCGGCCAACGTCTTGGCTTCGGCGGCGCGTCGTGTCGCATCCTCGGCCAGAATGCGTCGCACATCGTCAGCAGACACGCCCACCGGCAACGTCGGGAGGTCGAGCTTGATGGTGACTTCCTTGTCACCAATCGTTTCGGCCAACGTCTTGCCGGTCGACTCGAAGGTGGCCACCAGCGCCTTCGCCGCGGATTCATCGGTGACGGGACCCAGCGCCTTCTCGGCCGCCAGAACGATGGACGCCACCACGGCATCCGCCAGCTTGAAGCCCTTGAGCTTCGTTGCCAGCGCGTCAATCAGTGCCTTCCACATGATGCGGATCTCCTCGGAGAGCTTGAGTTGCAGTTCGGGATGCATCAGCACCGGCACATCGCCGACGCTGACTTCGGAGAGTTGGACGGGATCGAGACGCTTGATCACCGGACGCACGGTGAGCCCCGCCCCCAGCAGCACGCAGCCGTGCCGCTTCTGATGTTCGTTGTCCTGCCAGTTCTCGTGGTACTCGGCGGACAGGTACTGATAGCCTCGACCGCGGATGGCATCGACGCCGTAGGGCGTCCATTCCACTTGCGCGCGCAGCCGATCGCCTTCGACGGAGAGCTTCAGGACCTTTCCCGCTGCGCCCTGGTCGGGTCGGTGCGAGACGTCGATGAACACGTCTTGCCCCAGCACGTGCGCATCGAAGTTCGAGACCATCTGCAGCAGCATGTCCCGCGAGATCTCGAAGCTGCCGTAGCGCGGATCGGAGAACGTACCCGTGCGGGTGACGGTGACCCAGCTCGAACCCTTGCCATCCTCCAGGGACACATGGAGCCCGGTCAGGAATCGCACTGCACCGGCATGGCTTGTACTCGCGAGCAGGATGCGGCGAGCGAAGCAGGTGGAACGAGGGGTCATCGGATCGGCGCCAAGAATCCCTTGCGGGGTCGTGGCGATGATCGAACCTACCTCACGCTAGGAAACAGGGGCGGAATCCGACGGTCAGAAGATGGCCCCGGGCGGGGCGTCGTCGTCGGGTGGCTCGGGATAGGCGGCCGTCAAATCGGGCGGAAGCTCCCATTCGTTGCCTAGCAGCACCGCCATCTGCCCCGGAATCCGCAAAGGGTCGGTGATCTCATAGGCCGTCGGATGCGGATGTCCCACCGCAATGCCTACCGCCTGGGCGTCGTGCGCGAGCTGGCGCACGCGGTCAGCCGACGAGCCGCGCAGGTCTCCCGACTCGCTGTCCCACTCGAACTGCAGGGCGTCGCCGCGGCCGGTCTGTAGCGGCCGGAGGTAGTAGCTACGGAACATAGCGATAGAGCAACCCGATGGCGAGGTTGAACAACTCGCGGTCCCAACGAGAAAGCGCCTCGGCAGTGCCCGGCTGACCTCCCAACAGATACTCGTATGCCATGCTCATCACCTCCAGCGCACCGTGCTTGCCGAGATACGTGTGCCGCGGATCCGAATATACGCGCCCCTGGTACGGCGTGATGTAGCGGTCCTCGCGCGCCACTTCCGAGGGCGAGTAGTTCACACCGGGGTAGAGATCTCGCAATCGCTTGAGCGCATTCCCTGCCGTGCGTTGGTGGTGCAGATCCTGAAAGAAGTCATCAATCCCCGGCAGTGCGTGCTGGAGGCGATGCGCATACTCGTGCACGGCCGACGACAGGTTGCGGGCTTGAATCTCGCCAGCGCCCGAGCCGGTGCCGATGTAGTACGCCCTCGAATTGCTGTACCGGGCTTCAAGCGGACCAAACCGATCCGCCGCGCGGGTCCAATCGTCCGGGAACAGTTCGGATGCCGAGCGCACGAGACTGGCCGCCCGGCCTGAGCCGCCCACCTTCGCCTGGTGCGCCATCGCGCGCACGGCCGCGAGATCGTCCTGCAGCAGTTTCGGGAACGCGACGTCGAATCCGCCACCGCGGCGCCGGACCTCGGCGAGCAGTTCGTCGGCTTTCCCGTTGCCCCATCCGATGAACTCCGCCAGCGTCGCTGGCGCGGTCCGCGAGACCACGGGCGTTGTCGCCAACGCCTGGGGTTTCGCGCGCGGCGGCGGTGTCGTGCCGAGCCGTTGACGCACGGCCCGCAGCGGGGCGCGAATCATGCCTTGCTTCAGTTCACCCCGATCGAACAGCTTCGACTTGCCGACCCCCAGTGCGCCCGCTCGTTGCTCGGGTGATAGCCGCTCCAGCGCTTGCAGCGGCGTCTCCTTTCCCTTCCGATCGTCGTCGGTGATCTCGTCGTCGAACACGATCTCGACGTACGACAGGGTGTTCGGATGCGCAGGCCACGGCAGTTTCTGCCGAGAGGGATAGACGCCGGGCCCCAACCCGTACAGGTTCTGGGCCGCGAGCAGATCGCAGATATCAGGCTCCGGGTGCGCCGGCGACAACAGGAAGCGAAATCCGATGAATCCGGGCGTGTCCTCCGCACGCATCATGAACGCCTCGCCATGCGCCCGGTTGATCTCGGTCCGGAACAGCCGCAATGCGTTGTCCATCGGGCTGCCGCGACCGGTCATCAGCTGGCTCGCACTGCGGCTGATCGTGTCCGCATTGGCCGCCTGCAGTTTGCTCCTGACGTCGATCGGCACCGGCTTGCCCCGCGCGAGAAACTCCGTCGTCGCCTGCGACGCACCGTGACCCTGAATCACTGCCTGCTCGATGGCGCGTGTCACTTCATCCTTCGCGCCCCGGTCAAGCCGCCACACTCGATCGGAGAGCTGCAGGCCATCTTCAGCAACGAAGTTCCGCACGAACGACAGCGCCTCGTTGCCGATGTCGATCGCCGCGGCCGGCGTGAGCGTCGCGCGAAGCGGCGTTACCCCGAGATCCACCGCGCGACTCAACGTCGTGTCGAGCAGCCGATCTCGATCGTGGCCCAGCTCGCGCAGGCGCCCCTCGACCTGGGCCAGAATGTTGCGCAGTTCCGCCAGCGTGATGGATGCATCGTGCCCGGCATAGTCGCGGATCCGTTGCGCGATATCCTTCGCCGCGGCTCGGTAGATGTGCGTGAGATCGCGCGCCGCTTCGGCGTCCAGCTGGTCGACTTGCCGATGGGCTTGCGTGGTCGCGCGGCGAATCGTCGCGCGGACGGTGGATTGCCGCACGCTCAGCCGTTGGCGATCGAGGTGCCGCTCTCGCCCTTGCGGCCGTTGCCGGGCGTGATCTTGACCCGCGACGTGCCGCCCGGCACGTCACCGCCTGGCGCCGGGTAGGGGTCGTAGTCCTTCGCCTCTTCTTCCAGGCGTTCGCGGATCTCGGTCGCGTTGAACCCCAGTTCCTCCCACACGGTGCCCCGGGGCAGACCCAGTGCTTGCCACTTGAGCGCCCGATCGGCCGTCTGATTGGGCGTTTCGGTCTGACGCTCGGCGATCGTGATCGCGAATTCGTCGGCGTCGGGATTGATCCCCTGCAGCAGCAGATCGAGCCGGAACGCCCATTCGTAGGTGAATGACAACGTGTCCTGCAGGCTGTCGACCTCTTCGTAGTAGTCGCGCTTCAGATCCTCCAGGATGTCCCGCGCGAGGCCGTCGGTGTAGCCCACCATGCCCTTCGGCAACGGCGTCCCGGCGAAGAAGCTGTCGAGCAGGTGGGTGACGTCGGCGATCTGGTGTAGTGCAACATCCCCTTGGATCGACGTCACCCCACCCTTCCGGTTCAGGTAGTAGTCGGTCGTGATTTCCGACTGGTCCTTCTCCACCTGCGATCGGTACATGTCGAGCTGCTCGGGCGTGGCACCCTCCAGCACGTGGGCGAGCCGCAGCGGCGCCCGGGTGCGCCGGCGGATCACGAGATCTTCTTCAGTCATCTGCAGTTTCTTCCAGGTCGACCGCGTCGCATCCAGGAAGGGCCGTCCCATGGCGCCCAGATCGTCGAAGTTGTCCGGATCAAACCGAGCCAGGAACAACTGCCAGAGCGGGAACGTGGCGACCTTGGCACCGGTGGCCAGCTCGAGCTGGAAGTGCGCCGCGGCCGGATCGATGTAGCGCCCGGCGCTGTCGACATTCGGCAGAATCGTCTCCGACGGCATCCGGATCGCGGCCGACACGCGATACGACTCGTCGAGCACCATCTGCAGCGGCAAGTTGCCTTCCATCACCAAGCCGACCGCGTCACTCTTCAGCTTCTCGACGCGATTCAACTGCAGCCGTCGATTAAACGTCGCCCAGGCGGCCCGAAGCGTCGGGGAATCGGTGATCTGGGTCAGCACGAGCCCGCCCTTGATCGCATCCCGGGCGATGCGCCGGTGTACCCGCTTCACTCGCGGGTCGAGGCGATCCATGCGGCGGATGTCCATGATGGTGTTGCGAACGTCGTAGTCGACCCACATCAGCCGGTAGAGATACTTCAACTGATTCTCCGGCGTGGTCCGCAGGCCCTGCTCGCTCGTGATGTACGGCGATTCGTTCGGGAGCGTCGGGCCCGTCTCGGTCGGCGCCGCAGGGGTCCGCGACCCCGTGGCGTTCAGCCAAGGGAAGAAGCGTTGCAGCAGGCTCATCGTCTGTCTTTCCTTTTCTGTGCCGCGTTCCATGCCAACAGCTCATTGCCGAACAGCGTGGACGGGGCAGCGTGATACTGGGGGGCGCCGTCGACGGGCCCGCAGTACGTCACGCTGCGCCAGCCGTCGATCATGCCGAGCGCGTGCAATTCCTTGAGGAACGGCACCAGCTCCGGGCAGTGCTCCTTGACCCGCCCCGCCATCTCGCGGCCCCGCTTGGCCGCAGCGGATTCCAGGGCCGCGCTCATGCCGCGTGCTCGATCAGCAGACCACCACCGAGCAGCTGCTCGCGCGACTGCGTTCGGTGCGCAATGACCGTCGGCACATCGAGCGCCCCGCGGGTGAGCAGGCCCCACACCGAGGCCATGGTCGAGTCGAACAGATCGTCGCCTAGTTTCGGATTTGCCATCGCGTAGCGCGCATAGCTCGCCTTCGTGGGCTCGGCTTTCATGTTCCCGAGCTGGCGCACGAACATGGTCCAGTCGGAATGCTCCGCGGGGATCGACGACAGATCCGGGGGCATCCACACGACATTCGCCGGCGACTCGCTACGCAGCGCGCCGACGCCATCGTCGAAGAAAGGGATAGCGGCCTGCCCGTTGTGGAACGCGCTGCGCACGGCGGTCGCCATCGAATGCTTGACCATGCCCTCGAAACGCAGCGGCGCGAACGGCCATTCGGTCCACGTGGTGGCCGTTGATTCTCCATTGCCGACGGTGCGTCGATCGACGTCTGTCAGACCCAGCGCGAACAGCCGATCGTTGAGGCTGGTCAGCATGCCCACGCCGTAGGCGTCGCCGATCGCGACATCCGGATCGAAGTACTGCCAGAAGCCGATCAGATCTCGTTCGATCACCTTGTCGTCGGTGCCGGCCGGCCACGTATGGACGAAGGGGAACGTGACGTAGTTGCCGATCTGCTCGGTCACGACCAGCGCGGACTTCGATGCGGTCAGTCCCTCGCCGTGACCGGTATGGTCGTAGCCAAAGGACACCAATCCGCGCTTGCGATAGCGGGCGCCGGGCATCGGTTCGGCCGCCTGAAGCCCCGCTTTGAGGCCGACCAGCATCGCCCGGCGGATATGCTTCTCCCAGATATGGTTCTGGGCGGAGACGTTCTTGCACAGAAACTGCCGGATGTATTCGCCCTCGGGCAGCTGCGATCGCATCTCCAGCATGAACGACTCGTTGAGGATCCCCATTTCGATCCCGAGATAGACGTTCACGACGGGCAGTAGGTGATATTCCTTGGAATCGATCATCTGCTGCAGCGTGTCCGCGCCCTTGAACACGCCCGTGATCCGGATCTGCGGCTTGAACGACGCGTCCCGGGAAGCCCCCATCCGGCGCGCCGACCCCAACATCGGAAGGAAGCGTGACAGCAGCCGATCGGACGGCATGTCGTCCACCTCTTCGATCGATGCGTAGCTGATCGCGTCGCCGTCGATCTGGGACATGATCCCGTAGGCGCTGGCCTTCGAATGGTTGAAGAACGCGTAGCGACTGTCGCTCAACTGCTCGCGCCCGGATTTCCAGGCCACATACCCACGCAGGATCGGGCTGCGCCGGATGGCTTCCAGGTGATAGTTGAGGTTGTTGATCGATTGCTGCAGGCGCGGTGCGACGACGCCGAGTTCTTGGTACGGGACGGTCGCCAAGTGGTGCAACGCGTGCAGTTCTTTCACTGCGGTCTTGCCCGTCCGGCGGCATGAGCAGTCGATCGTGTTCGCGCTGCGGTCCATCTCGATGCATTTGAGCACCTGCATCGGGTCGAGCTCGACGCCGTGGACGTGCTTGTGCCACAGCGCATGGTTGCCGGCATAGCGCAGCACTTCGATCTCGGCACGATGCGAGACCTTGATCCGGGCGGCGCTGGAGACGCGGACCGTCATTGGCCGCCCTGCTCGCCCTGTTCCTGCTCGTACTCGATCAGGATGGGATCAGCCTTGGATGCCTTGTTCGCCCGGTCCACCAGGGCCGCAAGATTCTCGACGGCAATCGCCTGTCGCCGGGCGAACTCCGCCATGCTCTCCCGCTCGTCGGCCGTCTGCGCCAAAGCGCCCATCTGCGCCTCGGCATCGTCGAACACTTTTACAGTCATGCCGAGATCGGAAAGGGAGATGTTGAGCCGCGAGATCAGCTCGCCCAGCGGTCTGAACAGGGGATGCGCCTCGACCTTGC
This sequence comes from Burkholderiales bacterium, assembly GCA_026125595.1. GTDB lineage: Bacteria > Pseudomonadota > Gammaproteobacteria > Burkholderiales. Next base: position 9,478 of record JAHCKV010000096.1, read on the forward strand.
GGATCTGCCGGCGCTGGCCTTGATCGTCGACGTACTCGGCCACGACCAGCTCGCCCGATTCCCTGTCGACGTACCACTCGACGGTTTCGAGCTTCACGCCGTCGGCAGCGATCGTCACCAGGATCTGCTGGAGCGTCGCGACCGCCGCGGCGTGCAGGTCGGAATACACGCCCATCAGCCGCTTCGGGTCTCGCTGCTCGAACGCGGCCTGGT
>JAHCKV010000097.1 GCA_026125595.1 Burkholderiales bacterium
GCGGAGCTGGTGGTCCGCGAAGAGCGCGTGCGCGTCGACCAGCAGATCAAGGAGCTGGAGATCGCGCGGTCCCGCGCCGTCGAGGTCGCCGAGATCCAGCGCCGGCAGGAGATCGAGCTCGCCGAGCAATTGCGCGAGATCGAGATCGCGCGGCAGTCGATGGCGCGCTCCGAAGCCCAGGCCCGGGCCGAGGAAGCCCGCGCTGCTGCAGTGAAGGCGGAAGAATCGGTGATCTCCGCGCGGGACCTCGAACGGGCCGAGCGCGACAAGGCGGTGCAACTGGTGGCGGCACGACGGGAATCGGAAGCCAGGGGCATCGCTGCCCTCGGCACTGCGGTGACCGAGAAGAAGGCTGCGGCCGAACGTGCCGAAGCGATCCTGACCGTCGCCGACGCGGAAGCGGCGGCCGAGAAGCTGCGGGCCGCAGCGGCCCAGGTGCGCTACGAGATCGACGCGGCCGGACGCCGCGCGCTCAACGAAGCCGAGAATCTGCAGTCCGACGAATCGATGCAGCTGCGCACGAAACTCGCGATCATCGAGCATCTGGAAGGCATCATCCGCGAGAGCGCGAAGCCACTGGAACACATCGAAGGCATCAAGATCGTGCACCTCGATGGCGGCTTCGGCAGCGGCGGCCATGCCGACGCATCGGCGCAAGGAAGCCTGTCGGACCAGGTGATGAACAGCGCGTTGAAATACAAGATCCAGGCACCGCTGGTGGAGTCACTGCTGAAGGACGTCGGTCTGACCGGACTCGATGCCGGCAGCATCGCGCAGGCTTTGCGCGACAAGGGCTGACCGTATCGAACGATCGGTTCGCGAACTATCGCTTCAGGGAGGCCGCCGGTTTCTTGCGCGTCGGCGCAGACGTCGCGGGCTTCGCCCGCGCCGCGGCGATCTCCTGGCTCAGTTGCCACACCGCCAGCGCGTAGTTCTGGCTGCGGTTGTAGCGGGTGATCACCCAGAAGTTGTCCAGGCCGAGCCAGTATTCCGGACCGTTCGCGCCTTCGAACCGCATGACGGCGACGGTCTCTTCATCGGCCAGCGGTTGCTCCGGCACAGCGCCCCATGCCACGAGATGTCCGGCACCGAAGCTCGGCTTGACGCCCTGCTTCAACGCGTCTTCGAGCAGAAGCGGATCCTGCACGGCAGCACGCAGTACGGTGTTCGCATCGCGCTTCCATCCGAACGCTGCGAGATAGTTTGCGACGCTGCCGATCACGTCGGCCGGCGTGCCGAACAGATCCACGCGGCCATCGCCGTCGAAATCGCGGGCATAGCGGCGATAGCTCGACGGGATGAATTGCGGCCATCCCATGGCGCCGGCATAGGAGCCGCGCACCGCCAGCGGATCGAGCCCGTTCTCGCGACACATCAGCAGGAACGCCTCCAGTTCACCCTGGAAGAACAGCGCCCGTGTCGGCACCTGAAACGCGAGCGTCGAGACGGCATCCAGCACGCGAAACGTTCCGGTGTTGCGCCCGTACTGGGTCTCGACACCGACGATCGCGACCACCAGCTCTTCCGGCACGCCCCACTTCTCACGGGCGCGCGTCAGCCAGCGCTCGTGCTCGGCCCAGAACTTCGCGCCGCCTTCGATGCGCTGCCGGTTCAGGAAGCCGGGGCGGAATTCCTTCCACGGCCGGGCCGTCGCCGGCGCGTTCACGGCACGGATGACGCCCGACTGGAACTGCACCTTCAGCAACAGGTCGCGCAGTGCATCGTGGTCGATGCCGTGGGCTGCGGCCACGCGCTCGGCGAACGCCTCCATGTCCGGCGGCATCAGCGGCGGCGGCTCCGAAGCCCCGGCCCGCACCGCCGACATCGCCGCCACCAGCATCAGGGCGCACGCGGCGCCCTTCATCCGGTCACGGCACCACATGGTCGATGACGAGGTTCAGCCCGTGGGTGCCCGGCTTCACGACGGCGCTGGTGCCTTCCAGATCACCGCTGACAGCCTGCGCGCCGCCGGCCTTCGAAATGCGCGCGACGACGACGATGGCCGGCGTGGCCGACAACGCCGGTCCGCCGCCCATGCCCATGCTGTCGTCGAGCTTGAACGTGAACGGCAGATCCTTCACTTGCCGGCGCTGGATCGCCAGCGGCATGCGCGAACCCTCGGCGGCGCGGGCGAACACGAACACCGTGTCGTCCGGATGGGCCTTGGCGGCCATCGCCGCAGCGAGTTCGACACGACCGCCGATACCGGGACCGGGTACGGCCGGATGCTCCGCGGCCGCCAATGCGGCCCGCGCTTCGCCGATGCCTTGCTGTACGGCTCTGGCGAAATCGGTATCCGGCGGCACCAATGCCAGCAGCCGCTGGAAATACGTGATGGCACGTCGATAGTCGGCGATCTCGAACGCCGCGGTACCGAGCAGCGCGAGCGCCTTGCCCTGTTTCGCATCGATCGCGAGCGCGCGCTCGGACTGCTCGATCGCCTCGGGCGTCATCTGCCCCTGGTTCGCGAACACGAGGGCTTCGGCGTAGTCGGACCGCAGATCGGCGTCGTCGGGCTTCAACTCGACCGCCTGACCCAATGCGCGTGCGGCATCGGCGTGGCGCTCGAGACTGCGATAGGCGCGTGCCAGCATGATCCAGCCGGTCGGATCGTCCGGATGCTGGCGCATCCGTTCCGCGAGCTTCGCCGTCAGATCCAACATCTTGCGGCGATCTTCGGCCTGCTCGGGCGTCATGCCCAGGCGGTTCTCCGGCACCAGCGCGGCCGGATTGCCGAGGGTCAGGTACAGCGCGACCGCGATCACCGGAATCACGAGCGCGATGCCACCGGCCAGCGCCCGTTGCCGACCGGCCGCGGCCTGCACCGACGCGGCGGGCTGCAAGTCTTCCAGCACGCGCGCTTCGAGTTCGCGCCGCGCTTCGGCATGGCGATCGGGCGAGATGATGCCGCGCGTCAGGTCGGCGTCGAGTTCACGCACGGCGTCGCGATGGATCGCGAGGTTCGCACTGTCGTCTGTCGGCGCGCCCGTCGGTGTCCGGCGCAACAACGGCGGCAGGATGAACCCGAGGGCGACGGCGATGCACAGCGTGGCGGCGAGCGGAAACCAGAACATGGCGAAACGGCCGGCCCGGCCGGGACGTCGGGCTCGAAATGGGAAGCCCCGGAGTATAGCGGCGCGGCGATCGGCGATCCCGTTGCTTCCACGCCGGTCACGCGGCGCGTCGCATCAATAGCCGAGCGCGCAGCCGTCCTTGCGTGGATCGGATCCACCGGCCAGCACGCCGGCGTCGTGGTCGATCCAGATTGCCTGCGAACCGCCGATGGGCCACGCCGGCGGCACCAGCTCGAACCCGCGCTGTCGCAGGCCCGCAGCCGCTTCCGGGGACAGCGTCGACTCCGCTTCGACGACGCGGGTGCCCGGTCGCACGAACACGCGCGGCAGATCCATCGCGGTCTGCAGATCGAGCCCGTAGTCGAGCACGCGGCCGAGGAAGCACGCCTGTCCCATCGCCTGATAGTGACCACCCATCACGCCGAACGGCATCACGGCCCGGCCGTCGCGCGCGAGCATGCCGGGGATGATGGTGTGCATCGGGCGCTTGCGCGGCGCGATCGCGTTCGGGTGTCCGGCCTGCAACGAAAAGCTCTGCCCGCGGTTGTGCAGCAACACGCCGCTGCGCGGCGTGACGATGCCCGAACCGAACGGACTGAAGATCGAGTTGATCAGGCTCACGGCGTTGCGCTGCGCGTCGACGACGGCGATGTAGACCGTATCGCGATGGGCCGGCGGCTCGAAGCTCGGCACGGCATCCATGGCGCGATCGGGCCGGATCTGCGCCCGCAGTTCCGCGGCGAATGTGTCCGACAGCAACCAGTCGACCGGCACGTCGGCCTGCGCGGGATCCGCCAGATAGGCGTTGCGAATCGAGTACGCCAGTCGTGCCGCCTCGATCTCCAGATGCAGGCGCTCCGCCCCGACCGGTGCGCCGTCCGCCCGGAAGCCTTCGAGAATGTGCAGCATCAGCAGCGCGATGACGCCTTGCCCGTTGGGCGGACACTCGAACACGTCGTGACCGCGATAGCGTCCGCGGATCGGCGTCACGAACTCGCCGGCCGCCGCTTCGAAATCCGCCACCGTGTGGACGCCGCCGAGAGACCGCAGATGCTCGACGATGTCCTGCGTGATGTCGCTGCGATAGAACGCGTCACGACCGTCGCGGGCGATGCGCTCCAGCGTGCGCGCGAGATCGGGTTGTCGATGCACGCTACCCAGCGCCGGCACGGCGCCACCGGGCAGGAAGACTTCCCGTGTCTTCGGATACTGCGCGAGCACCGCTTCGTGCTGGCTCCAGTCGAGATGGACCCGCGGCAGGATCGGATAGCCATCTGCGGCCAGCCGGATCGCGGGCGCGAGCACATCGCCGAGCGTCTTCGTACCGTGTGCTCGCAGCAACTGATCCCATGCATCCACCGCACCGGGCACGGTCACGGTGTGCGGGGAATGGCGCGGCAACTCTTTCTGTCCCGATGCGGCCAGCGCGTCGATCGAAATGGCCGCCGGTGCGCGGCCGGAACCGTTGAACGCTGTGATGCGATCGGTGCCCCGCGGCGCGAACAGCGCGAAGCAGTCGCCACCGATGCCGGTGGAGCCCGGCTCCACCACGCCCTGCACGGCGCAGGCGGTGATCGCGGCATCCATTGCATTGCCGCCGGCGCGCAGCATGTCGAGCGCGGCGAGCGTGGCCAGCGGATGGGAGGTCGCCGCCATGCCGCCGGTGGACAACGCGATGGAACGGCCGGGCGCTTCGAGATTGCGGTGCTGCTGATAGGACACGATGGAATCCCCGTGGACGTCGATGGCATCGAGCACCGGAGCATAGCCGAAGCGACGCACCGAACGGCGTTGCCGGAACGACCCGGCTCGGTCAGCATTCCGCTCCGCGCATTCGCTGCCTCCGAGACGACCACCGATGATCTCCGCCCTGCCGCCCGCGATCGAGCACGCCCTCGACCGTCCCGCCGATCCGAAAGCGATGCTGCTCGCCACGCTGCAGGCCGTGACCGAAGCGCTCGCGGCCGATCGGTGCTTCGTGCATGTGCGGGATCCGGACGAGCGCGTCTTCGAGAATCTGTGCTGGCGGCGCCACCGGAACGTTCCCGACACGTCGACGTTCGGATGGGAACGCGAACAGGCGTGGGAGCACGACGATCCGATGTTCAAGGCGGCGCTCGCGTGCGCGCCGTCGATTTTCGTGGAGGACGTGGAGCGGGCGGATCCGGCGCTGCTGAATGCCGATTTCGAACGGGCCCATTTCGGGCATCGCGCGTTGATCCATGCGCATTGCTGCGACGGCGACGTGCTGTGGGCCATCCTTCAGCCGGCGGTGTTCGATGCCCCACGAATCTGGTCCGCGGCGTACCGGGCGTTGATCGGCGCGGTACTGCCGCGGCTGCTGCCGGTCGTCCAGGCGCGGGTCAAGGAATCGGCCGATGCGATTCGCAAGGTGTTGACGCCGACGGGCGATTGAACTCCGTCAGAACACCGTCTCGATGTACAGCGTGTTGTAGTTCGATCCGCCGTTGACGTTACCGAACAGGTCCGCGAAACCGAAGATGCCGGAGCGGTGGATCACGGCGAAGCCGAAGTACGTTTCCTTCAATCGTTTCACGCCGAACAGATCGCCGACGCTGACGTCCAGACTGACGTCGAGATAGTTCAGCAGTTGCGACGTGTTCGGATTCTTGCGTTCGAGATTCTGCCGCTCGAGTATCGGAATCCGCTCCACGTACGACAGGCCCTCGCCGAACCCGATGCGGGTGCGCACGCGGTCGCTCCACGGGAAGCCGTACCAGAAGCCCTTGATGTAGAGCGCATAGCCACCGAAATCCGGCTGCAGGTTCTGCTCCAGAAACCGTTTGTAGGCACCCTTGACGTAGATGTCGATGGGGAGGTCCAGGAAGCGCTCGTTCAGCAGCTTGCCCACTTCCAGATCGACGATGCCGGTGCGCTCCGGCGCCAGTTCCACATTGCCGGCGATGATGCCGAGCAGACTCTCCTTGGCCGCCCAGCCACCGGCGACCCGCAACGACCACCTGGATTCGGCATCGAGATCGATCGCGGCGGCATCGGCAGCGCGATCGGTCGCACCGCCGAACCGGTAGAGATAGCCGCCGAACAACGTGAACTGGGCCTGCCGGTCGATGATCGGGCTGTCGCTCACCGAACCGTCGAACCGGTTGACCCCGAAGCTGCCGTACAGATAGCTGTTCGTCGTCACGCGGTAGCTCGCGTGCAGTCCGAGCCGCAGGTTGTTGGATGCGCCGGGCGCGTAGGCCGGACGATCGGGCCGTGCTTCTCCGGGCTCGACGCCGTAGTAGTAGTTCGACAGCGCGCGGCTGTAGTAATTGAGCGAAAGCGAGGGACGCAGGGTCAGGTCACCTACGGTCCAGCTCCGCGCCCAGGCGAGCGACACCTCTTGTCCCTTGTGGGTGCTGGAGAGGTCGCTCACCGCTTCCACGGACCATTCGCCGAGCCCCGTCGGGAAAATGGCCGATGCCCCGCCTTCGAATGCCCGTTCCCGCGTCATGCCCGCCAGATAGTCTTCCGGCTCGCCGGTGTACCGGTTCAGCCGGAACTGGCCGATGACTTCGAGCTTGAAGTCGTCCCGGTCGACGAGATACCAACCCGCCCGGGTTCCACGCAGGTACACCTTCTCGCCCTCGTAGGACAGCAACGGCAGCAGGTCCACGATCGGCGATTGCCCCCGATAGGGACTTTCCTGCAACCGCAATCCGACACCGAGCCCCCAGCGGCCGTCCTGTGCCGGCAGCAGTCCGCGCTGGATGCTCGTGACGTCCGAGTCGGCGTCGGCGACCGGCGGCAGCCATGCACACCCCGCGGCCGCAACGGCGAACGAAACGAACCGAACGAGAAGGAAACGACGGGAGCGGGTGGACGGCATGGCGGTGGGGAGCGGTATGTAACGCGGGCAGATGCAGGGAACGGCGGTTGGAGCATTTTGCTTGAACGCCCGCGCCGCTGTGGTCACCAGCCCAGAATCGGCGCCCAAAATCTTGCCATTTGTGAGGTTTGAAGTTACGTTTCGTTCAAACCGCCCGAACGACCGTGGAACCCCCTGCCGATCGGGCCGTTCCAGCCCCGCCGGCAGGGGCTTCATGTACAGCCGGATTTAGGAGACCTAACAACATGATTTCGAATCGTTTCTTTCGCGGAGCCCTGCTCGCCGCGGGATTGTCGGCCGCGTCCGGGCTGGCCTCGGCGCAAAGCATTGCCCCCACCTTCGCCGACGACTACACCCTCATCAGTCTCGGATCGATCGCCGGCGTGCCCACCAGCTACGGCGGTCTGACCTTTCTCGACGCCGACACGCTGCTGATCGGTGGTGCGGCCAACGGCAGTTCCGGCGCGATCTACAGCGCATCGGTCACTCGCGACGAAGACGGTTTCGTCACGGGCTTCGGCACGGCCACGCTGTTCGCGACCGCCCCCAACATCGATGGCGGTTTGACGATCGGACCCGGCGGCGTGCTGTTCTATACCGGCTACCCCACCAATACGATCGGCCAGATCACGGCCGGCAGCACGGCCCCCGACAAGGTCACCACCGTGACCACCAACGGCGTCAATTCGTCGATGGGTTCGCTGATCTTCGTGCCGGCGGGCTACAACGGCGCCGGCCAACTGAAGGTCGTCTCGTACAACGGCGGCACCTGGGAAACCCTGGAATACACCGCCGACGGCAACGGCACCTACGATTTCGGCGCCACGTCGGGCGAGATCTTCATCGGCGGAGGGCCGGAAGGCGTGGCCTACGTGCCGCTGGGATCCGTCGGCTTCGACAACCAGAGCGTGCTCGTTTCCGAGTACAGCACCGGTAACGTCGTGACCTACGAGATCGACGCCAACGGCGACCCGATCCTGTCGACCCGCCAGATCCTGGTGTCCGGTCTCGGCGGCGCGGAAGGTGCGGCGATCGACCCGGTCACCGGCGATTTCTTCTTCTCGACGTTCGGCGGCGGCAATCAGGTCGTGCGGGTCACCGGCTTCACGGCCCCGCCCGTCCCCGAACCCGAGACCTACGCGCTGATGGGCATCGGCCTGGCGTTGCTGGGATTCATGGCACGGCGTCGCAAGGCTGCTTGAGCCGTACCTGCATCGACGAAACGGGCGCCCCTCGGCGCCCGTTTCCTTTCGTGCGGACCGATCTACCGCAGCGGGGAACCCGGCGGACGCGCCGGCCGCGCAACGGCCCGCACCTGATCGGGCAGCGGCAACGCGGTCTTGTACTTGACCTGCTTCAGCGCAAAGCTCGACTGGATGTTGCCGACACCCGGCACCCGCGACAGGAAGTTCACGATGAAGTCCTGCAGCGCCTGGATGTCCGGCACGACGACGCGCAGCAGATAGTCCGCCTCGCCGGTCATCAGATAGCACTCCATGACCTCGGGCCGTTCCAGCATCGCCTTCTCGAACACATCGAGGGCCGTCTCGACCTGCTTCTCGAGCCGCACCTGGATGAACACGCTGACCTGCAGTCCCAGCGCCAACGGATCGAGCAGCGACACGTACCGGCTGATCAGCCCCTCGGTCTCCAGCGCGCGGACGCGCGCCAGACACGGCGACGGTGACAGGTTCACCAGTCGCGCCAGCTCCACATTGGTGAGCCGGGCGTTCTCCTGCAGGTGTGCCAGGATCTTCCAGTCGGTCGAATCCAGGGTCGGAGGCATGGCGTGCTTTTCCGGGATTGGGAGACGGCATTGTATGCCGTCGCCGACCGGTCGCCCGACGTCGAAACGACACCCCGTGCTCCCCGGATCGCACTAGCATTCGGGCTTCGATTTCCGGAGGAGAAACTGACCATGACCGACCTGTCCGAACCGCAGGGCTTCGACCTCGCAGCGTTCTGGCGCGTGCTGCCGAAAGACCTGGATCCGGTGGAAACGCGGGAATGGTTGGAAGCGCTGGACGCCGTCGTCGAGACCGAGGGCCGCGAACGCGCCACGTTCATCCTGCGCAAGTTGCTGGATCACGCGCGCCGCCGCCGCGTCGCGATGCCGCCGGTGCTGAACACGCCGTATGCGAACACGATTCCGCTGGCCGATCAGCCGCAGTTTCCGGGCAACGTCGAGATCGAACGGCGCCTGAGCGCGCTGGTCCGGTGGAATGCGCTGGCGATGGTCGTGCGCGCCAACAAGGCGCATCCGGAACTGGGTGGACACATCGCGAGCTACGCGTCCGCGGCCGATCTGTTCGAAGTCGGCTTCAACCATTTCTTCCGCGCCGGGCAGCAGGGCGACCTCATCTACTTCCAGCCCCATTCGGCGACCGGCATCTACTCCCGCGCGTTCCTGGAAGGTCGCCTGACCGAAGATCACCTCGATCACTACCGGCGCGAAACCGAAGGCCGCGGGCTGTCCTCGTACTGCCACCCGTACCTGATGCCGGATTTCTGGCAGTTCCCCACCGGCTCGATGGGGCTGGGACCGCTGACGGCCATCTACCAGGCCAAGTTCCTGCGCTACCTCGAGGACCGCGGTCTGCTGGCCACCGCCGGCCGCAAGGTGTGGGCGTTCGCCGGGGACGGCGAGATGGATGAACCGGAATCCCTCGCCGGCCTGTCGATCGCGGCCCGCGAAGGCCTCGACAACCTGATCTTCGTGGT
>JAHCKV010000098.1 GCA_026125595.1 Burkholderiales bacterium
ATGATCTCGAGGAGTTTCGGATCGAGTGCCATGGGCCAACCTTTGGGCGAGGGTGGTGCCGAATCCATCGGGCAGCGCCGCAGTGACGGGCAGCGACCAGAATTCCGGTCGGGCGAACGCGATCGATTTTACGGCATCCTTCTCGGTCATCACGACCGGTCGTCCGTCGTCGAAGGCGAGATCGGCGGCGGTGAAGGCGTGGTGGTCGGCGAACCCGTGGCGCTCGATCGCGAGCCCCATTGCCTCGAGGCTGCGGAAGAACGTTTCCGGTGCGGCGATGCCGGCCACCGCATGCACGACCGTGCCGGCGAAATCATCTGCGGTTGCCACGCGGTGCGGATGGATCAGTTGCCGGAACGGTCCGGGCACCAGCGCCATCGACACCGCATCGGATCGGCCGGGTATCGGCAACGCGCGGCCTTTCACGACGACGAAATCGCAGCGGGCGAGACGCGACACCGGTTCGCGCAGCGGGCCGGCCGGCAACGGCAATCCGTTGCCGAAGCCACGCGCGCCATCGACCATGGCGATCTCCAGGTCGCGCGCGAGCCGGTAGTGCTGCAATCCGTCGTCGCTGATGATCACGTCGCATTCCGGATGGGCTGCGAGCAGCGCCCGCGCCGCGGCGACACGATCGGAACCACGCCAGACCGGACACCCGGCGTTGCGGGCGAGCAGAACGGGTTCGTCGCCGGCCTCCGCTGCCGCATCGCCGGGGTTCACCGGGGCCGGCCCCCCATCGCGCGCGCCGTAGCCGCGCGTCACGATGGCCGGATGTCGCCCGTGAGCACGCAGTTCCTGCACGAGCCATTGCACGAAGGGTGTCTTGCCGGTGCCGCCGACGGTGATGTTGCCGACGACGATTACCGGCACCGGCATGCGGTGCGACGGGAACAGGCCGATCCGGTAGGCCATGCGTCGCAGCCCGCTTGCTGCCGCGAACAACACGGCCAGCGGCAACAGCAGCAGGGCCACAGGGCCGAGCTGATCCCAGTGGCGCACCGTTCGTGCAGCCCGCATTGTCACTGCAGCGGTTCCAGCAGCGCGTCGACGTCTTCCGCCGTCAGTTGCGCGGCGCTGTCGCCGGTGCCTTCGAGGATGCTCTTGGCGAGTGCCGCCTTGGAGGCCTGCAGTGCCATGATTCGTTCCTCAACGCTGCCGGCGACGATCAGCTTGTAGACGAATACCGGTTTGTCCTGACCGATACGATGGGCGCGATCGGTGGCCTGGTTCTCGACCGCCGGATTCCACCACGGGTCGTAGTGGATCACCGTGTCGGCCGCGGTGAGGTTGAGCCCCGTGCCGCCGGCCTTCAGGCTGATCAGGAACAGCGGCACCTTGCCGGTCTGGAATTCCTTCACGGGCTTCGCCCGATCGCGCGTGTCGCCGGTGAGTTTGACGAACCCGATGCCGCGGGCCTGCAGCTCCGATTCGATCAGCGCCAGCATGCTGGTGAACTGCGAGAACAGCAGGATGCGTCGACCGGATCCGAGCATTTCTTCCAGCATGTCGAGCAGCGTTTCGAGCTTCGCCGACCCCTTTACCTTGCGCGCGCTGTCGATCTTCACCAACCGCGGATCGCAGCACACCTGACGCAGTTTCAGCAGCGCATCGAGGATCGCGATCTGGCTGCGTGCCAGTCCGCGCGCGGCGATCTCGGCGCGCAACTGGGCCTGCAGCGCCGCGCGCACCGTTTCGTACAGATCGCGCTGCGGTCCGTCGAGTTCGATCGACCGCACGATCTCGGTCTTCGGCGGCAGTTCGGTCGCGACCTGTTCCTTGGTCCGCCGCAACAGGAACGGACGGATCCGGCGCACCAGCTGCGCCAGCCGGGCGCCGTCGCCATGCTTCTCGATGGGCGTGCGATAGCCACGGCGAAACGCCGTCGCATCGCCGAGCAGTCCCGGCATCAGGAACGCGAACAGCGACCACAGTTCGCCCAGGTGATTTTCCAGCGGCGTGCCGGTCAGGCAGATGCGATGACCCGCGTCGAGTCTGCCGACCACGCGGGCGGCACGCGTGGCGGCATTCTTGATCTGCTGGGCCTCGTCGAGAATCACGGCGTGGAAGCGGTGTTGCCGCAGCGCTTCCTCGTCGCGGGCCAGCAGCGGATAGGTGGTCAGCACGAGATCGGCGTCGCCGATCGCATCGAATGCGCTCCGGCGCTTCAATCCATGGGACACATGCACCTTCAGCTCGGGCGCGAAGCGGGCAATCTCGGCCTTCCAGTTGGGCATCACGCTGGTAGGAGCCACGACCAGCACCGGTGCCGTCAGGCGGCCGCTGCGCTTTTCGATCAGCACGTGGGCCAGGGCCTGCACCGTCTTGCCCAGTCCCATGTCATCGGCGAGGATGCCGCCCAGACCGTGCGTGCGCAGGAATTGCAGCCACGACACACCGAGCTGCTGATAGCCACGCAGCGTCGCACCGAAACCTTCGGGAATCGTCGCCGGCTCGAGTCGCTCGAATCCCGCCAGCCGCTCCGCCAGCGCCCGCTCATCGGTGCCGCCCTGCCATTCGAGCGGACCCGTGGCATCGAGGTCGCGCAGCCGCAACGCGTCCATCCGCGACAGTTTCAGACGGCCCACGGGCTGCTGCTCCAGCAGATCGCGCAACACGTCGACCATGGGCCGGATCCGCGCGAGCGGGATCGGCAGGATCCGGCCGTCGGGCAATCGCACGGCCAGCGGTGGATCACCGGGCTGCGTCGGGCCGTCCGTCGCCAGCAGTTCCGGATGCGTGCGCAGCACCGATCCGAGCAGCGCCACCAGATCGACGCGCGTGCCGTCGACGTCGATGCCGAGCCCCAGCTCGAAACCGTCCACCCCGAGCGGCTGGATGTCCGCGTGCCACGCACCGGCCTGGGCTGGCGTGAACGCGAACCCTTCCTCGTACTCGATGCGCCAGCCGGCGTCCTGCAGTTGACCGGCCTGCCGGCCGACGAAATCGATCCAGCGGGAATCGTGCGGCAGCGTGTAGGCGTGCCGATGGGCCGGCGGCGACGGACGGGCGAGCTCGGACAGGCGCGTCATGCCCAGTGCGACGAGGGTCGCGTGGGCCTTCTTCTCGGCCGAGTCGCTGCGCCGGATGCGCCGCACTTCGCCGTCGCGCATCACGGTGATCGTGCCCGGGCTGTCCTGGTCGATCTGCACGCCGTCGTATTCGAAGCGCAGCGCGGCGATCTGCAGACTGTCGCGGTAACGGCCGTAGGCGTAGTCGTCGATCCAGGTGCTCAGATGCAGCACCGGCGTGGGTCGGGCATCGCGCACCTCGACGATGCGCGGCACGGCCGGCAACGGGATCGCGCGTCCGCCCGCCATGGCCAGCAGCGCAGCGCGCGTCCGCTCGACATGGTCGGGCGGTATCGGCGGGGCAGCGAGCAAATGCTGCACGATCTCGGGCGGCAGGTCCGACGTGACCGGACCGCAGGTCGCGTCTTCGGTGGCCACATACCACGGCGGCGTCACCGGCAAGGTCCGTTCGGCGGGCGGCACGGTGTCGACTGCGATGCGTTGCTGACCGTCGGCCCCGAGCTGCCACGAGAACACACCCGGTCTCGGTTCGCCGAGGGACAGCGCCGGCGTGTCGCGATCGTTCCAATGGCAGCGCCCGGTGGCGAGCAGCGCGTTCAATGCGAGGTTCGCCTCCGTCCCCAGCACCACGATGCCGCCGGGTACTTCCGTGCCCGATGCGCGCAGCAGCCGCATCGCGGTCCGGTCCTCGGGTGTCAGGTACGGCTGCGGCGCATGGATGGACTGTTCCAGTTGATGCCATGCCGACGCCTTGCCGAAACCGCCCGACCGGATCCGGCGGGCGGTGACGAGACTCACCTGCAGGGCCGGCGTGCGAGCGCGGACACGGATACCGAGCAAATAGAACACGGCTTGCGACACCGGCTTTGCGCCGTCCGGTGCGCTGTCCGATTCGGGTGCCGGCGCCGTGCCGATCCAGTGCCGCAGTTCGAACGGCAGTTCGGTCTTCGGTGGCCGTGGCGGCGCGGCGGCGGGAATGCTCCGGGTTGCCGGCCGGAGTTTGCGTTCCGGCGGCGCGTCGTCGTCGGAGCCATCGTCCGCCAGCGACCACAGCGTCGCGACCACATGCTTGCAGTTGATGTGCATCGGACACGTGCACAACCCGTAGATCCGGGGCCGGGGCTTGCCGGGCAGCAACGTGACCGTGACTTCATAGGGCAGCGGACCGCTGCCTTCGACGTGGGCCTCGAACCGCGCGCCGTCGGGCAGCCGGCGGGCATTCCGGACGCGTCCGTTGCGGGCGTAGTCGATGCCCCGATCGAGCGTCGTCCCGTCGAACGACGAGCGGATCAGCGGCCGGGTCAGCGTGAGGTCGGACATCGTGTCGAAGCGGCGGGATGACCCACCATGGTAGCGGGCTCTCGCGCCGCGGTGTGCCGCTACTTCGTCGCGTTCTGTGTCGCGAACGTGATGCGGCCGAAGCCGGCGAGGCGCGCGGCTTCGAGCACGCGGATCACCGACTGGTGGCTCGCCTTGGCGTCGGCGTTGATGATGACCACGGGATTCTCGTTGGCGCCCGCAGCCCGCTTCAGTTCGGTGCTGAAGGCTTCCGGCGTCGTGAAACCCACCGGCGTGCGGCCGATCATGTAGGTGCCGGCCTGGGTGACCGCAACGTTGATCTGCTGCGGGCGTTCCGCCGCCTTTTCCGCATCGGCGGTCGGCAGGCTGATCTGCAGTTCGGAGTATTTCGAGTACGTGGTCGTGACCGCGAGGAAGATCACGATCACCAGCAGGACGTCGATGAACGGAACGAGGTTGATGTCCGGTTCGTCCCGGATGCGGCCGCGGCGGAAATCCATGGTGGCGGTGGCAGGGGGCGTGGCGGGGCTACGCAGCCCGCTCTCCGTGGACGATCTCGACCAGCTTCACCGACTGCAATTCCATCTCGACGACGAGCGCATCGACCTTCGCGCGGAAATGGCGATAGAAGATCAGGCTGGGGACCGCGACGATGATCCCGAACGCGGCGTTGTACAGCGCGATGGCGATGCCGTGGGCCAGCGCCGCCGGATTGGCCATGCCGCCCGGTCCCTGCGACCCGAAGATCTCGATCATGCCGATGATGGTGCCGAGCAGCCCGAGCAGCGGCGCCATCGTGGCGATGGTGCCGAGCGTGGTCAGGTAGCGGTCGAGTTCCTGCGCGACACCGCGGCCGGCTTCTTCGATCGCCTCCTTCATCACCTCGCGCGAGCTCTTCACGTTGCGCAGCCCGGCGGCGAACACGCGGCCGAGCGGCGAATCGCCGATCAAACGCGCGAGCAGTTCGGGCGTCGCACCCTTGACCCGATACTCTTGCACGGTGCTGGCGAGCAGCGCCGGCGGTGCCACCGACTGGCGGCGCAACGTCCACGCGCGTTCGCCGATGATGCCGAGGGCGACGATGGAGGCCGCGATGATCGGCCAGATGGGCCAACCGGCGGCTTCGATGATGGCGAGCACGCGAAATCCCCTGCTACTGGAAAGGCCGAACTGTAGCGGTGCGTGACCACGCACGGCAACCGATGTGATGCATCGATCATGTTGTCCACAGATGCTGTGGATAAGGTTGTGCACAGTCCTTGGATAGACGTCTCAAGTGTTGCCCCGACAAGGAAAAAAGTTACCGTGCCCAAAAACTAGGCGTCTGAATTATTCATTTTAATCATTAAGTTGTGTTATTTTCCCTGCGGCACTGAAGCGTCGGATGGAACCCGAAAATCCATGTTGCAAGTCTGTGACCTTTGTGAATACCGCGCCGATTCTCGCGTTGCGCGCGGTCCGCGCAGCAGATCCGCGCCGCGTCTTGCATCCGGCGTGAATACGCGTGCGAACGCGCGTCGATGCTCGCATCACGTTCATCGCGCCGATCGGCGCGACGCGTCGTGACCCGATGAGCGATCTGTTCGCTGCCGCCTCGACGCCGGTCATCACGGTGTCCGAACTCAATGCCCGGGCGCGGATGCTGATCGAGCGCGGCATGCCGCTCGGATGGGTCGCCGGCGAGATCTCCAACTTCACGCGCGCCGCGTCGGGCCATTGCTACTTCACGCTGAAGGATGCCGACGCGCAGGTCCGTTGTGCGATGTTCCGCAGTCGGGCGCAACTGCTCGACTGGGCGCCGGGCAATGGCATGCAGGTGGAGGTGCGTGCCGTCGCGACGGTCTACGAAGCCCGGGGAGAGT
This sequence comes from Burkholderiales bacterium, assembly GCA_026125595.1. Classification (GTDB taxonomy): domain Bacteria; phylum Pseudomonadota; class Gammaproteobacteria; order Burkholderiales. The sequence goes on from JAHCKV010000098.1 coordinate 6,194, forward strand.
TCCAGCTCACCGTCGAGACGCTGCGACGCGCGGGACTCGGCGCGTTGTACGAAGCCTTCGAGCGACTGAAGCAGAAGCTGGCGGCGGAAGGTTTGTTCGCGGCCGAGCGCAAGCGTCCGCTGCCGTCGTTCGCGCGGGCGATCGGCATCGTGACGTCGGTCCAGGCCGCTGCATTGCGCGATGTGCTGACCACGTTGCGCCGTCGCATGCCGTCGATCCCGATCATCGTCTATCCGACGCCGGTGCAGGGCGTCGACGCCGCGGGTCGCATTGCCGAAGCGCTGGCGGTCGCCGGCCGGCGCAACGAGGTCGATGTGCTGGTGCTGTGCCGGGGCGGTGGCAGCATCGAGGACCTGTGGTCGTTCAACGAAGAGGTTGTCGCGCGCGCCGTCGTCGCGAGCCCGATCCCCGTGGTCACCGGTGTCGGTCACGAGACGGATTTCACGATCGTCGATTTCGTGTCCGATGCGCGGGCGCCGACGCCGACCGCGGCGGCGGAACTGGTGAGTCCCGACGGTCCCGCGTTGCGTCAGCGACTGGCGCGGACCGTTGCCGGCCTGTCTGCCCTGTGGGTGCGCAGTCTGGAGCGGCGCATGCAGCGTCTCGATCACGCGCAGCGCCGATTGCGGCATCCCGGAGAGCGGCTGGCGCACCAGCGTCTGCAGCTCGCCCAATGGCACGCACGACTGGGTCGTGCCTGGCGTCAGCAAGGCGACGCGCGGCGCTGGCGGGTGCTCGAGTTCCGCAGTCGGGTGCGTGCCGCCCGGCCGGATCCGCAGCAGCAGGCGGCGCGGGTGAACCGTCTCGCCGAGCGAATGCGCGCGCTGGTCGTGCTGCGTCTCGAGCGGTCGCAGCAGCGGCTCACCCGGGGTGCGAACGCGCTGGCGCATCTGGATCCGCGCGCCGTGCTGCAGCGCGGTTACGGCATCGTCCGCACCGCCGACGGCCGGATCGTGCGCGACGCGAATGCGCTGCATCCCGGTGACGCGCTCGACGTCACGCTGGCGCAAGGCGGTGCGGCGGTCACCGTGACCGACGTGCGGAAGGATTGAAACCCGCGGCATCGCGGCGTATTTTCGCAACCCCCGCTGCGAGGGCAACGGCCAGACCGGATCGCCCGCTCCGTCGCCGTCTCGATACGGCGCGGCACAACCACAAAATCTCGGAGAGGAGTCTGAACGATGAAGAGCATTCGAAAGTCGTTGTCGGTGTTGTGTGTCGGTGCCGTTCTCGCCGTGTCCGGTGCGGCGAACGCCGCCGATCTGCTCGATCGCAAGGCCATCGGTCTCGACGTGGCGAAGGTGATCATGGCGGCCGCCGAAGCGGAAGCGAAGAAAAACAACTGGCCGGTCGCGATCACGATCGTCGATGAAGGCGGTCATCTGATCGCGATGCAGAAGCTCGACAACACCCAGTACGGCAGCATCGACGTGTCGATCCAGAAGGCGCAGACCTCCGCCGGCTTCAAGCGTGCCACCAAGGTGTTCGAGGACGCGATCGCCGGCGGGCGCACGGCGATCCTCGGTATCGAGCAGACGTTGCCGCTGGAAGGCGGACTGCCGCTGATCTACAAGGGCGCGATCATCGGCGCGATCGGTGTTTCGGGCGTGACGGCCCAGCAGGATGGCATCGTCGCCAAGGCCGGCGCCGACGCGCTGGCCGCGATGCCGTAATCCGGGCGTGAGGGTTGCGGTCTTCGCGGACCGCAGCCCTCAGCGTCGTACGGCGGCCGCGACTGCATCGACGACGCGGTCCTGCAGATCGCCGGCGAGGCAATCGAAGCGCTGCAGGTCCGGCATCGAGCGCAACCACGTGAGTTGACGCTTCGCGAGCTGCCGCGTCGCGGCGACACCTTTTTCGCGCAACGTCGACAAACCGAATTCACCGTCGAGATACTGCCAGGTCTGCCGATAGCCAACGCAGCGCATGGACGGCATCGTGGGATCCAGCGCATGCCGTTCACGGAGCCGCCGCACTTCGCCGATCAGTCCCAGCTCCAGCATCTCTTCGAACCGTTGTTCGATCCGCGCGTGCAGCACGCTGCGGTCGGAGGGTTCGAGCGACAGCGCAGTCATCCGCCACGGCGGCGGCCGTTGCCGACCTTCGGCGAGCAGTTCCGACATCGGTCGACCGGACAGCCAGCAGACTTCGATCGCACGCTGGATGCGCTGGGCGTCGGTGGGTTCGAGTCGGGCGGCGGTCGCCGGGTCGAGCGTGGCCAGCGTCGCATGCAGTGCCGGCCAGCCGAGATCGGTCGCCATCGCGTCGATCACGAGACGCGTCTGCGGATCCGCCTCGGGCAGCGCGGACAAACCTTCCCGCAGCGCCTTGAAATACAGCATCGTGCCGCCGGCCAGCAGCGGAATGCGGCCGCGCGCGTGGATGTCGCGGATGAGCTTGCCGGCATCCTCGGCAAAGCGGGCGGCCGAGTAGTGATCCACCGGATCGACCACGTCGATCAGATGATGCGGCGCGGCCCGCAGCATCGCGGCGTCGGGTTTCGCGGTGCCGATGTCCATGCCGCGGTACACGAGCGCCGAATCGACGCTGACGATCTCGATCGGGAATCGTTGCGCGAGCGCCAGTGCGAGTCCGGTCTTTCCGCTCGCGGTCGGTCCCATCAGCAGCAGCGCAGCCGGCGTGGAGGCCGTGATCGGTGATCGCTGATCCGCCGCGCGGGACTCGGTTGTCATGCCGGACTCAGCGACCGCGCAGGAACAACCGGTCGAGATCCGCCAGCGTGAACTGATACCAGGTCGGACGGCCGTGGTTGCATTGGCCGCTGCGCTCGGTCTCTTCCATGTCGCGCAGCAGCGCGTTCATCTCGGGAACGGTCAGGTTGCGGTGCGCGCGCACGGCGCCGTGGCACGCGAGTGTCCCCAGCATTTCGTCACGGCGATCGGTCGCGGCGCGGCTCGAACCCACGGATTCGATTTCACCGAGGATGTCGCGCGCGAGTGCCGCGGGATCCGACTGTGCCAGCAGGGCGGGCACGGCCCGCACGACGATCGTGGTCGGTGATTGCACGGCCATGTCGAATCCGAGCCGGGCCAGCAGGTCACCGTGTTCGGACACCGTGGCCGATTCGAGGGCCGACACGACGAGCGTCGCGGGAATCAGCAACTGCTGTGTCGGCATCGCCTGGGAGTCGAACGCGGTCTTCAGCCGTTCGTAGACGATTCGTTCGTGCGCGGCGTGCATGTCGACGATGACCAGCCCTTCGCGATTGCGCGCGAGGATGTAGATCCCGCCGAGCTGCGCAATCGCGAAGCCCAGTGGCGGCACTTCCGGATCGGGTGTCGCGGGCAGCGGCGCGGATTCCCGCGCGGGCAATGTCGCGGTCGCGACGTCCGCGAGCGCCGCGCCGGCGGTGC
>JAHCKV010000099.1 GCA_026125595.1 Burkholderiales bacterium
GATCTACCGTGTCTCCAAGGTGATCGATGCCCCCGCGATGAGCCCCGAAGATCGGAAGTCACTGGCGCGTCAGCTCGCGCAGATCGCGGCGCAGCAGCAGTTCGACGCGTATCTGCAATCGGTCAAGGGCGGCGCTGGCGTCGAAATTCATCCGGCAAAGGTCGAGAAGAAGGCGAACAACTGAGCGCTACTCGCCGGCAACAAAAAAGCCCGCGTTGATCGCGGGCTTTTTTGTTGGCGGGAGACGCGGGGCGATCCGGGTTCACTCCATCGCCGACAGCGCAGTGGTGCTGAATCCGGCGTCGACGTGCAGGATCTCCCCGGTAATGCCGCTGGACAACGGGCTCAGCAGGAATGCCGCCGTGTTGCCCACTTCATCGATGCTCACGTTGCGGCGCAACGGCGCCTGCTTCTCGTTGAACGACAGGATCTTGCCGAAGCCGCCGATGCCGGCAGCCGCCAGTGTCTTGATGGGGCCCGCCGATATCGCGTTCACCCGGATGCCCTCCGGCCCGAGGCTCGCTGCCATGTAGCGTGTGTTCGCTTCGAGGCTTGCCTTCGCCAGACCCATCACGTTGTAGTTGAGCATCGTGCGTTCCGCCCCCAGGTAGCTCAGCGTGACGAGAGCCCCATCGCGTCCCTTCATCAGCGGTCGCGCGCCCTTCGCCAGCGCGGCGAAGCTGTAGGAGCTGACGTCGTGCGAGATCCGGAAGGCTTCCCGGTTCAGGCTGTCCAGAAAGTCGCCTGCGAGCGCTTCTCTCGGCGCGAAGGCGATCGAATGCACCAGGCCGTCGAGACCGTCCCAGTGAGCCGACAGGGCAGCAAACAGGGCGTCGATGTCGGCGTCGCTGGCGACGTCGCAACCATGCACGAAAGTGCTGTCGAACTCGCGCGCCAGTTCCGCGACGCGGTCCTGGACGCGTTCGCCCTGGTAGGTGAACGCGAGTTGCGCACCCTCGCGGTGACAGGCCTTGGCGATGCCGTAGGCGATGGACCGGCTGCTCAGCATGCCGGTGACGAGAATCTTGCGATCCTGCAGGAAGCCCATGCGTTCGTCGTTCTATGAAGTTCGGGTGACGGCTATTATAGCGACCGACATCCATTCAGACCTGATTGCCGTATCCGACCGATGAGTGCACGTGCATTGCTCGCCGTTCTGCCGTGCTTCCTGGCGCTGGGTGCCTGCGACGGGCCATGGAATGATCCGTATCCCGCGACGGATCGGACGGCAAACACGTTGTATTCGGCGTTCAGCGAGCGACCCAAGCATCTCGATCCGGTCCAGTCCTACAGCTCAAACGAGATCACGTTCACGGCTCAGATCTACGCGCCACCGCTGCAGTATCACTATCTCAAACGGCCATTCGAGCTGATGCCGCAATCGGCGATCGAAGTGCCGACACCACGCTATCTCGATACGGCCGGCCGCACGCTGCCTGCCGATGCGCCCGAGGCTGCCATCGCGGTGAGCGTGTATGAAATCCGGCTCAAGCCCGGTATGCGATATCAGCCGCATCCGGCGTTTGCCCGCCGCCCCGACGGGACACTGCGGTACATGAACTTGACCCGCGCTGACCTGGCCGGCGTGTTTGAGCTGAGCGATCTGAGCGAAGTCGGCACGCGAGAAGTCCGGGCCGAGGATTTCGTCTATCAGATCAAGCGTCTTGCCCACCCGCGTCTGCATTCCCCGATCTTCGGATTGATGGCCGACTACATCGTCGGATTGAAGGCATACGGTGCCGCACTGCAGGCCTTCGATGTCGAGTTGGCGAAGCAGGGGCGCAAGGAAGCATGGATCGACTTGCGCGAGCATTCGCTGCAGGGTGTCGAGGTCGTGGACGATCTAACGTTCCGCGTGACGCTGCAGGGCCGGTACCCGCAGTTCGTGTATTGGCTGGCGATGCCGTTTTTCGCACCGATCCCGCACGAAGTGGATCGCTTCTATGCGCAGCCGGGTCTGATCGAGAAGAACATCACGCTCGACTGGTATCCGGTCGGGTCGGGTCCGTACATGTTGTCCGTCAACGATCCGAACCGGCAGATGGTGCTCGAACGCAATCCGAATTTCTACGGCGAGACGTATCCGGAAGTGGGCGAGGCGGTGGATCGTGCCGACGGATTGCTCGAGGATGCCGGCAAGCCGATTCCGTTCATTGATCGCGCGGTCTACAGTCTCGAGAAGGAGCAGATTCCCTATTGGAACAAGTTCCTGCAGGGCTGGTATGACGCTTCCGGCATCAGCTCCGATGCGTTCGACCAGGCCGTGCAGGTCGGTGGCGGCGGGCAGGTCATGCTGACGCAGGAGATGCGCGACAAGGGGATCGACCTGAAGACGGCCGTGGCGCCATCGACCTTCTACATGGGATTCAACATGCTGGACCCGGTGGTCGGCGGAGAGTCGGAGCGGTCGCGCAAGCTCAGGCGTGCGATCTCCATCGCCGTCGACTACGAAGAGTTCGTGACGATCTTCACAAATGGCCGCGGCATCGCCGCCCACGGACCCATTCCTCCGGGCATCTTCGGCTATCGCGATGGTCCTTCCGGCATCAACCCGTATGTCTATGACTGGGCCAACGGGCAGCCGCGCCGCAAGTCGATCGACGAAGCGCGGCGGCTGATGGAGGAAGCGGGCTACCGCAACGGCAACGACGACGAGACCGGGGTTCCATTGGTGCTCTATCTCGATGCAACGGCGCGCGGGCCCGACGACAAGGCGCGGCTGGATTGGCTGCGCAAGCAGTTCGCGAAGCTGGACGTGAACCTGGTCGTCCGCGCGACCGATTACAACCGTTTCCAGGAGAAGGTGCGCAAGGGCAACGCGCAGATTTTCTACTGGGGCTGGAACGCCGACTATCCTGATCCCGAGAATTTTCTGTTCCTGCTGCATGGTGCCCAGGGCAAGGTGCAGTTTCACGGCGAGAATGCCGCGAACTGGGTCAACACCGAGTTCGACCGCCTGTTCGAGCGGATGAAGAACATGGACAACGGGCCCGAGCGTCAGCAGATCATCGACCAGATGGTCGAGATCGCGCGGCGCGATGCGCCGTGGCTCTGGGGCCTGCATCCGAAGGAATACGGACTTGCGCACACCTGGGTCCACAACCGCAAGCCCAATCAGATCGCCAACAACCTGCTGAAGTATCAGCGGATCGATCCGCAGTTGCGGGCGCAGTTGCGTCAGCGGTGGAACCCTCCGGTGTTGTGGCCCATCGCCGCGCTCGTCGGGGGCGTGGCGGCGTTCGCCGCGCTCACCGTGCTGACCTATCGCCGCCGTGAGCGCAGCACGGGCCGCGGTACGGTCGCGGCGGAGGCCTGACATGCTGCGCTATCTGGTGCGCCGCGTGCTGTATGCGTTTCCGATCCTGATCGGTGTCAACATCATCACGTTCGCGCTGTTCTTCGTCGTCAACACGCCGGACGACATGGCGCGCATGCAGCTCGGCGTCAAGCGGGTCACACCGGAGGCCATCGAGAACTGGAAGCGCGATCGCGAGTACGACCGACCGCTGCTGTGGAATGCCGATGCCGAAGGCATCGGCCGCATACGCGACACGATCTTCTGGAACCATTCGATCCGGCTGTTCAGTTTCGATTTCGGCCGAGCCGAATCCGACGGCCGCGAGATCGGCCACGAGATTCTGGCCCGCATGGGCCCGAGCTTCGCGATCGCGTTGCCGGTGTTTCTGGTCGGACTCGCCACCTATGTTTCGTTCGCGCTCGTGATGGCGTTGTTTCGCGCGACGACGCTCGATCTGTTCGGCGTGGTGCTGTGCGTCGTCGCGATGGCCATCTCGAGCATGTTCTACATCATCGGTGGCCAGTTTCTCGTCAGCAAGTTATGGAACCTCGTGCCGATTTCCGGCTACGCATCGGGCCTGGGGGCGTGGCGTTTCATGATCCTGCCGGTCCTCGTCGGCCTGGTGTCCAATTTCGGCGAGGCCGGCCGTTGGTATCGCACGATCTTCCTCGAAGAAATCCAGAAGGAATACGTACGCACGGCCCGCGCCAAGGGCCTTTCCGAATGGCGGATCCTCGTCCATCACGTGCTGCGCAATGCGCTCATTCCGATCCTCACGGGTGTCGTTGCCGTGATCCCGTTGTTGTTCCTGGGCAGCCTGGTGATGGAATCGTTCTTCGGCATTCCCGGTCTGGGCAGCTACACGATCGATGCCATCGGTGCACAGGATTTCACCGTCGTTCGTTCGATGGTGTTTCTCGGTTCGCTGCTCTACATCGTAGGTCTGATCCTCACCGATCTGTCCTATACGTTGGTGGATCCTCGGATCCGGCTGCAGTGATGCTGCCCTTTCGCCCCGTCGTGCTGGGAACGGACCTGCTGGTCTTTGCGATGATGGCTTGTGTACTCGCGTTCGCGATCTATACGATGCGGCGCGAGCATCTGCGGGCACCGTGGCGCAAGGTCGCCGGGTCGGCCACCGGGATGGTCGCTGCGACCGTGCTCGCGGTGTTCGTGACGGTCGGCATTCTGGATTCCCTGCATTTCCAACGGGCGCTGCCACCCGGAAGCGCTGCGGAAGGCAGCCACTACGCACCTGACGTGCTTTCGGTGCTGGACGTCGCGACCGGCTCGTTGCGGACCCGATCGGAGAAGACGTTCTCCGCGCCGTTCGCCGCCTACGGCCATGCGAAGGAAACGCTGAACGAAGTCGACGGGACGCAGTCGCGGGCGCAGCCCCGGCTCCGTCACGGCGGCGCGCATCTGCGGGACCCGGCGCGCGAACACCACGCCGACATCCGCTCGCGCGTTGCGTGGGGCGTCGCTCTGGCGGGCATGCTGTGGGTGCTGGTGGCGAGTCTGATCATCGGCATCGCGGCGGCACGGCGTGGCCGCCGTTTCGCGCAGGTGTCCGGTGCTGTCTGGCAGGGGCGGCACGAAACCCCGCTCCGGGCCGTCCTGCTGACCCTCGCCGTTTTGCTGATCGTGTTCGTCCCGCTGGCGACGTTGTCCCATGTCTATCACGTGCTGGGCACCGACAAGGTCGGGCAGGATGTCTTCTATCTGGCGCTGAAGAGCATTCGCACAGCCCTCGTCATCGGTACGGCGACGACGCTTGTAATGCTGCCGTTCGCCCTGACTCTCGGTATTGCGGCGGGCTATTTTCGCGGCTGGGTCGACGATGTCGTGCAGTACCTGTACACGACGTTGAGCTCGATCCCCGGGGTGTTGTTGATTGCAGCGGCCGTTCTGATGATGCAGGTGTACATGGATACCCGGCCGGACCGCTTCCAGTCGGTGGTCCACCGGGCCGACTTCCGATTGATCTGCCTCTGCGTGATCCTGGGCGTGACGAGCTGGACCGGCCTGTGCCGCCTGTTGCGGGGAGAGACGATGAAGCTGCGCGAGCTCGAGTATGTGCAGGCAGCCCAGGCATTCGGTATCGGACCCTGGCGGATCATGCTGCGCCATGTGCTGCCCAACGTGCTGCATATCGTCATCATCACCACGGTGCTGAACTTCAGCGGCCTGGTGCTGGCCGAAGCGGTGTTGTCGTATGTGGGCGTCGGAGTCGATCCGGCCATGAACAGCTTCGGCACGATGATCAATGCCGCACGGTTGGAAATGGCGCGTGAGCCGGTGGTCTGGTGGTCGCTCGCCGCGGCGTTCGCGTTCCAGTTGCTGCTGGTGTTGTCCGCAAACCTCTTCGCCGACGCGGTGCGTGATGCACTCGATCCGCGAGTCCAGGCGACGTTGATGCGCAATGCCGGCTGGGGACGTTTCGTCGCGCGGATCGCGCGCGGCCAGGCACCGCGATGACGCCGCCGCTGCTGCAGATCGACGATCTACGGACCTGGATTTCCGGCGCGGAACACGTCGTTCGCGCCGTCGACGGCCTGTCGATGACGCTGGAGCGGGGCGAGACGTTCGCGTTGCTCGGCGAGTCCGGTTGCGGCAAGTCGCTGACGGCGCTGTCCATCCTGCGCTTACTGCCGGAAGCGGCCCGGATTGCCGGCGGTACGGTCCGGCTCGACGGCGTCGATCTGGTATCGCTGTCCGAACGCCGGATGCGGGAAGTGCGCGGTCGCCGCATCGGCATGATCTTCCAGGAGCCGGGCGCCAGCCTGAACCCCGTGATGACGGTCGGCGACCAGATCCGTGAAGTGCTGTCGCAGCATATCGGACTCAGGGGTTCTGCAGCCGATAAACGCGTGCTTTCGCTTCTCGATGCCGTCGGCATTCCCGATCCCAAGCGCCGACTCGACGAGTATCCGTTTCAGCTGTCGGGTGGGTTGAAGCAGCGAATCATGATTGCCGCGGCGATCGCGTGCGAACCGGAGCTGCTTGTCGCGGACGAGCCCACCACCGCGCTGGACGTGACGATCCAGGCGCAGGTGCTCGAACTGCTGCGGGATCTGCAGCGGCGCACTGGTATGGCGATGCTGTTGATCACCCACGATCTCGGTGTCGTATCGGAAATGGCCCATCGGGTCGCGGTGATGTATGCCGGCGAGATCGTCGAAACCGCACCCCGGGATCGGTTCTTCGCCGATCCGCGTCATCCATACACGCGGATGCTGTTCGCGTCGCTGCCGGGACGCACGCCGCGCGGCGGGCGGATCGCCGCGATCAAGGGAACGGTGCCGCCGTTGTGGCTCGACTTTCCCGGTTGTCGTTTCGTCGATCGATGTCCGCTGGCGACGGATCTCTGCCGGCGAACGCCGCCGCCGCGTGTGCCCTTCGAATCCGGGTGGCTGCGCTGCCATCATCCGGAGCATCCGATGCCGATCGCGGGCGTGGCCGCCGCGACGTCCGCGGTATCGGCGCCGGCAGTGTCGGGGGCGCCGCCGCTGCTGGAGGTCGATGGACTGAGCGTTCATTTTCCGATCCGCCGGGGGCTCCTGCGTCGCACCGTCGGCTACGTGCGCGCGGTCGACGGGTTGTCGCTGCGACTCGAGGCCGGTCGCACGCTGGCGCTGGTCGGCGAATCGGGCTGTGGCAAGACCACGGCGGGCAAGAGCATCGTGCAACTGTTGCGCGCCAACGCCGGATCGGTGCGGATCGACGGCGAAGCGTTGGGTGGGTTATGCCAGCGCGATCTGCGCGACCGGCGGCGTGAGTTCCAGATCATCTTTCAGGATCCGTTCGCCTCGCTGGATCCGCGCATGCGGATCTTCGAGATCATAGAAGAAGGGATGGTCGCATTGGGCGTCGGTGCGACGCGCCACGAGCGCGAGCATCGAATCGATACGCTGCTCGAACAGGTGGGACTGGGCGTCCACATGAAGCATCGCTATCCGCACGAGTTTTCCGGCGGCCAGAGGCAACGCATCGCGATTGCCCGCGCACTCGCCGTGGAGCCGAAGCTCATCGTCTGCGACGAGCCGACATCGGCACTCGACGTGTCGGTCCAGGCCCAGATCCTGAACCTGTTGAAAGATCTGCAAGATCACCTGGGCATCGCGTACGTCTTCATCACGCACAATGTGTCCGTCGTCGAGTATCTGGCGCACGACGTCGCGGTCATGTATCTCGGCCGCATCGTAGAGCACGGCAGCGTCGACGAAGTCCTGCGCGCACCGCGACATCCGTACACAGAAGCCTTGCTGGCGGCAGTGCCGTCCATCGATCGGCCGGCTGGGCCTTCGGGTGAGCGACGGCCGCGGCTGTTCGCTCCCGGTGACCTGCCGTCGCCGGCCGCCCCTCCGGCGGGATGCCATTTTCATCCGCGGTGCATGCGGGCGACCGATGCTTGCCGCACCGGTTATCCGGCGGAAGTACGGGTGTCGCCGACCCATCGCGTGCATTGCATCGACACCGTCTGAAGCGAAGACGGCACCGACCCGGGTGCCCTCCGTATCGATCGCAGGGTGGCGCGAACGGTCAGTTGTGAGCGACCTTTTCGCGCTTGCCCGGCGTCTGCACTTCCTTCAGCGTCGATGAGCGCTTGGGTTTCGCCGCGTCCTTGACCGGCTTCGCCATTGCGGGTTTCTGACTGGTCTTCGTCGATTTCTTGGCCGGCGTGATCGCGTTGGCGGCGGGTCTTGCGGCGCCTGGATAAATGGTCAACGACTGTCCGGGGGTGATGTGGTTCTTGCGCAGCTTGTTCCAGTGGGACAACTGCGCCACGCTGACCCGGTAGCGCGCCGCGATGGAGAAAACCGTGTCGCCGCGCTTGACCTTGTAGAACAGTTGGTCGGGATCGTCCTGAATCGGCGGCAAATGGCGTAACGTCGTGTACGTTGGCTCGAAGTTGACTTCCCGCACCGCGGCCTTGCCATGGACCGGTACGAGCAGCAGTTGCCCGGCGCGCACCGGACGTTTTGGCGAAAGGCCGTTGGCCTGACGCAACGCGTTGACCGTGGTCCCGTGCCGTGCCGCGACCTGATCGAGGCGCTCTTTCGGTTTCAAGGTGTAGGCTTGCCACGAAACCAGCGGCTCATCGAGATTCTGCAGATTGGCGGCGAAGATCTCGGCCTTGTCGGCCGGCACCAGCAACATATGTCCGCTGTTGCCGGCGATGATCGGCCGGTTGTGGGCAGGGTTCAGCGAACGGAATTCCTCGATCGGCATTTCGGCGAGCTGCGCAGCGCGATGCACGTCGATGTAGCCGGGCGCCGTGACTTTGATGAAATACGGCTGGTTCGGAATTTCGTCGAGGGAGACGCCATAGCGTTCCGGATCCATCACGATGTTCTTCACGGCCTGCAGCTTCGGCAGGTAGTTGCGCGTTTCCGTCGGCATCGACAGGCTCGAGTAGTCGGTGGGCAAGCCCTTGCGCAGATTCTTCTCGATGGCCCGGGCGACGGCCCCTTCGCCCCAGTTGTAGGCCGCAAGGGCCAACTGCCAGTCGCCGAAGTCGCCATACAGTTTCTGCAAGTAGTCGAGCGCGGCGCGCGTGGCCGCGGTCACGTCGCGGCGGCCGTCGTACCAATAGTTCTGTTCCAGGCCGTACTGCTTGCCGGTGGCGGGAATGAACTGCCAGATGCCGGAAGCGTGGGCGCGGGAATAGGCGACGGGGTTGTAGGCACTCTCGATCATCGGCAGCAGCGCGATCTCGAGCGGCATCTGTCGCTTCTCGATTTCTTCGACGACGAAGTGCAGATAGCGGCGGCCGCGCTCCACGATGCGGCCGATGTACTCGGGCCGGTTCTGATACCAGAGCTGATGCCGTTGGACCAGCGGCGAGTCGAGTTCGGGGATCGCGAAGCCGGCCCGGATGCGGATCCACAGGTTGTCGGGCTGCAGTGGCGGCGCTTCGGGGGCAGCGTCGAGGTCGTCGGGATGTTGCGTCACGTCGGCCGCGACCGTCGCCACGTCGTGTTCGGGCACGGTGACGATGTCGCCGGCGGTCGGTTTGGACAGTGGTGGTACGTAGTACGACGATGGTGCGATGGTCGGCGCGGAAATGCCGGTCGCCGCCCCGGAAGAAGCCGCGTTGGCGGATGGCGGAGGGGGGATGACGGTCGTGGTGCGGGTCGGTGCGGGTGTCGGTGCCTGCCAGGATGTGCCGGCGGACGGCGGGGGCGGAGC